>DASVSM010000041.1:0-3776 GCA_036388115.1 Flavisolibacter sp. | reverse complement strand
GCAGACAATGAAATTCCTGAAAAGCCAAAATGGACCACCATCTTTATTGCTGCCGGTAAAAAAGACAAAGTAAACAAAGTGGATATTGTTGGCTTCTTCACGGCCAAAGGCGAATTGAAAAAAGAAGACATCGGCATCATTGAAGTGAAAGATTTTTTCTCCTTCGTTGCCCTTCGTAAATCCAAAGTCAGTCATACGCTTCAACTGATCAAAGAAGAAAAGCTGAAAGGTAAAAAGATCAAGATTGACGTAGCAAAGTAGTCACTTGCTTTTGTGTCCGTTGTGTTTTTACTAAGGGGAGCACAACGAACACAAGGCCAGGGAGAACACAACGATAAAAACTCTTTCTATATACTTATAACCAGTTCAATACCCGTTAATGCGAAATAGATGTTTTGCAATTGATGCAGGTGATGAAAGTTATTGCTTAATGGCACGTTGTTCATCATCACCCTCCCAAAACATTCTTTGTTTGCTTTTACATATGCTTTAATAGACATTTCGGCACTGCCCATTACCGGCAATACCAAAATGAACTCCCTGCTCTCAGGAAGGAGAGCATATTTTTTATTTTCAGCAAAGCCGCAGCCTTCTAAGTTTTTCGGTGACAACAACACGGGAAATAAATCTTTTCCGCCATCCTTATTCATTAACTCAAAATGCTGGAATGTGCAGGGAACGGTAAGGATGCGGACGCCGGTTTTGTGCATCAGGTAATTGCCAGGCCTGAATTCGTTGGGTTTGACCATGGGCTAAAAATAAGCAGGTTGACATTAAGGTCAAGATGGAGATAGATTATACCAACCTTTTATCAAGTTGAGGAATTTCTTTAAGCCAGGAACATCAACCATTTCGCTCAATCCTGAAAGGGCTAAACATTATAAGCATACATAATTCAATCTTATCTTGATAGCAGGCTGGTATGAAAGGAAGAAGACAGAAGTTCACTGCAATAAGGCATGAAAGGCCCCGGTTTTTTGAAAACACAGAACCCGGCAACAAGACAAAACGGTAAACAAACTAACCCCTTCACCGTGCATGGAATAACAAGCTACAAGGAAGGGGAGAAAACGCCATTGGCCCAAAATTCGCATACAACCACCTTCGTATGCAGCAACTTCATCCCAATTACAGCCTCACCCATACAAAACCCGAAGGTTCAACCGAAGAAGACTTTGTCAACCCGCTTCCGCGGGCCGTGCTCCGTTCCAACTCTTTTATTTTACTGGACGGCATCTGGAAGTTTGCCGTAGATACCCAGGATGATGGCCTTAACGATAGGTGGTACCTGAGCCATCATTACACGTCGGTGGCCGAATGGCCCGGTTCTATTGAGGACCACATGCAAAAGGCAGGCATCAAGGACCGCTGGCGGGATAAGGTGGTGGCCTGGTATGAAAGAGATTTTCCCCTGCCGGAACTGGCCGAGGAAAACGGCAATCCGCATTCATTGCTGCAGCTTACGTTTGGTGCCTGCGGCTACGACACACGGGTGTGGCTGAATGGCATACCACTAAAAACCATCGAAGGTGAAGAAGTGCATGTGGGCGAATACACTTCTTTTTCATACGAGTTGCACCAGATCGACCTGAAGCCGATCAACCGCCTCACCGTTCGTATTGCCGATACGATGGATGCCGATATTCCACGCGGTAAGCAGGAAAGCCATGTGTACAAACGCGGCGGCATCTGGTACCATACCTATACCGGTGCAGTGCGGAGTGTGTGGCTGGAAACGGTAGAGAGAAACAGGCTTCGCTCCCGTGTGGGAGTGGTAAGCATTGTGGAAGACAACCTGGTGCGCTTCAACATTACCACCCGCATTCACGATCCTGGTAATTATGTGCTTCGCCTGAAAATTTATAAACGCAAACAAACCGATGGCGAGCCGGTTGCAACAGATGTCTTTCCATTGAAGCTGGATGCCGGTGAAAAGCAACAGCGGGTAGTGGTAGCCATACCGGAGGCAAAACTCTGGTCACCGGAAGATCCAAACCTTTATGTGCTGGTAGCCGACCTTGTTGATGAAACAGGTTATACGGCAAGAATTGAAACGCATTTTGGTTTACGAAAGATAGAGGCCCGTGGTTGCTGCGTGTACTTGAATAACAAATCTGTTTACCTGGATGGCATTCTTTACCAGCCTGGCACCGCCACTTACGAAGAGATCAAAAGCCACCTGTATGCCATGAAGAAACTGGGATGCAACCTTGTTCGCATTCATATTGCCGGCGTTGATCCGCGCATTTACAATCTGGCCGATAAAATAGGCTTGTTGCTATGGGTAGAAGTTCCCTCGCCGCATAGTTCCACGCATCGGAGCAGGGGCTTTCACCGCGAAGAACTGATGCGGATGCTGGCCCTTATTGAAACGCATCCTTCCGTTGTTATCTGGAGCTTGTACAACGAAGACTGGGGCGCACAGGACATTGCCACCAACCCGGAGACAAGACAGTACATTATGGATATGTACCATTACATGCAGCTTGCCCATCCGCAATTTTTAGTGGTGGACAATGATGGCTGGCAACATATTTCTTACACCGGCCGGTTAAAATCAGACCTGCTGACAGCGCATTTGTATACTCCTGATCTTGAAAAATGGAAGGAGATGCTGGACGCTATTGTAGGTGGCAAAATGGAAAACGTGGCCGCCTTTCCT
The DNA here is from genome assembly GCA_036388115.1 of Flavisolibacter sp. Lineage (GTDB taxonomy): Bacteria > Bacteroidota > Bacteroidia > Chitinophagales > Chitinophagaceae > Flavisolibacter. The sequence continues at coordinate 1,114 of DASVSM010000041.1, read as the reverse complement.
TTGGTAGTTGGCGATCCTTTCTTTTACCGCAAGCAGGTTCCACTGATCATCAGCGAATGGGGTGGTTTTGGTTTTTCGGATTACGGCGGGCCGCAAGGTTCCGATGAACGGACTTCCCTGATCAAGGCATTTAAAGATGAATTGCGCAAGCGGCCAATTGCCGGTGATGTGTACACGCAGGCAACTAATATTGAAGATGAACGCAACGGCATTATTGATCCGCACACGGGGGAGTTGAGTGTACCGGAAGGATTGCTGAAAACCTCACCGTTACCCTAACCTCTCCAACTTGTTGGAGAGGGAACTACCACCACACAGACACAGGCTTAGGGAAGTTTCCTTTCTTTTTGCGATCAGTTGAAACACTGAACCTGGCTTGTTCAGTAACATCTCACCAGCTTTTCATAAAAACCAAGGACAAAAAAACCTCAATCATAAAGTATGATTGAGGTTTGCAAAGCCGCGTCGAAAAGCAAGGGTCTGTGCGGTGGCTTTTCTCCTCTACTGACCTCATCCGGCTTCGCCACCTTCTCCAAAAGGAGAAGGAAAATGGAAAGACATCTAATTTGAAGAGGGCCGGGGTGAGGTCCTGCGGAACCCTAACAACAACAGCACTCCCGCAAAACCTGCCGCTGCATAAACAACAGGACTTGTTCCTTTCTTGCTGGCTGATTTTGATACAGTTCCATAAGAAGCTTCTTCCGGAACAAACACACTTTCCTCTTCTGTATTCAGGTCCCAGTCGTTGTAATTTTTGCCGGTTAAATAAGTCAGCATTTCCATTTCATCAGATCTGCGTTGCTTTAAGTCTTTTAGGTATTGCTTGCCTGCATCGCAACTGAAGTCGCCTTGCGCGGGATGCGTGACGATATACCTCGCCTGGTAATTATCGGTGTTGGGCGTTACCTGGAACGTCAGGTCCTGCGGGAATGAAGACCGGTTATAACGCACATGCAGCCGGGTGAAATAAACATTGCCCTTATAGGTGGCAGCCTCACCCTGTGAAGGATCCATCCACCAAACCCCGGCCTGCACGAGGTCTTGTTGAGATGGTGCAGTCGCTACGCAAGGATCACACTTCATAAAATTCTTGGGACTGACATCCCATGCATAT
>DASVSM010000040.1:0-3155 GCA_036388115.1 Flavisolibacter sp. | reverse complement strand
ATAATCAGAAGGGTGCTTTAGAAAGTCGCTCCAGTTTTCGAAAATGTCAAATAGTTTGGCGCCAAGCAAGCCGACGATCAGGGCAATCACGGTTATTTCTCCTACCCTGTCATGTGGCCAGATACGGACGACCCTTTCTTCCGGGTTTTTAAGTTGTTGCTTTTTGCGTTCCCGCCATTTCATCCAGAGAAAGACGCCACCAGTTAAAAGGCCAATCAGGACATTACCCTGGCTCGAGAAAATATATGACTGAGGATCCTGCATTGCTTCGGATCCATTGAAGAATAGAGCCAGTATCTTAAAGCCGAAAAGAAAGCCTAAGAGAAAATTGACAACCAGTTCGGTAACAGTAGCGGGTCCGCCCACAACCAGTTTCCGTTCGGTTGGTTTAAAATGGCCTTCGGCTGCTTTCCGGCGCAATTCCTTTGAAAGCAAAGCCGCAGCTACCAAAAAAGCAATTGCTACGAAAAAACCAAACGAATTAATGAAACGGAGAAAGCCAATCTTAACACCAAACAAATCCTCGAAGACGTAATACAGGTTGGGATACATAGCGAGAGAAAGGTTTAAAGTTTAAAGTTCAAAGTTTACAGTTGATTTGACGCAACCTTTAAACCTTAAACTTTAAACCATCAAACATAGTTCATCTTAATTACAATACTGTTCGAAAGCATTGATCAAATTGCTGGCGATCATTTGGGCAGAACGTCCCTCAATTTGATGCCGCTCAATAAAATGAACCAGCTCGCCATTTTTGAAAAGCGCAATGGCCGGAGAAGAAGGCGGGTAAGGCATTAGGTGCTGACGCAAAGTTTGCACAGCTTCGGTATCAAAGCCGGCAAAAGCAGTTGTCAGATGATCAGGCTTTTTGGTTGCATTGGCTACCGCCATTAAAACTCCCGGGCGAGCCGTTCCTGCCGAGCAACCGCATACGGAGTTAATCATCACCAGGGTTGTGCCCTCGCTTTTTAATTGCTCCTCAACTTCGCCTCCGTTGAGTAATTCTTTAAACCCATTCTCGGTCAGTTCTTCTTTCATGGGTTGCACTATCTGTACTGGATACATGTTTAAAAATTTTGGCAAAGCTACGAAACTGCAAGAATAGCAATTCAATCGTATAAATTCTAACATTTTGACAGCAAAAGAACGACCGAAATGCAGTTCTGGCAGGCATTTCAGGGGTTTTGGCCAATGGTACATCCTTTGACAAGAGAGTATCGAAATCAGAAAATTACTAACTATAAAAATGTAAGACCATGACAGTTGTACGCTTTAAAAACAGACCGAACGGAGTCGCCTCTTTTAACAATTTGCTAAGCGACGTTTTTCCTCAATTTCCGTCTATGTATAAAGAAGATCTTAGACAAGCAACACCGGTAAACATCAGGGAGACAGAAAAAGAATATTTGCTGGACGTAGTTGCACCAGGATTGAACAAAGAAGATTTTAAAATTAGTTTGGAAAACAACCTATTGACAGTATCTGTTGAAAAAAGGGAAGAAACCGTGAACGAAGGCGAAAAACACATTCGCAGAGAATACGGGTTCCAGGCTTTCAAACGTTCTTTTACACTTGATGAAAAAATAAATGCTGACGGCATTTCAGCACAGTATGTTAATGGTGTTTTGACCTTAAACCTGCCAAAAAAGGAAGAAGTCAAACCCGCAACAAAGCAGATCAGCATCAGCTAAAAATATTATTACGATTTTCTCATAAGCAGTTGGTTTTGGTTTATCGACCCCCGTTTCTACGGGGGTTTTCTTTTTCATTAAATTGCGATTCATCATGAGGAAATTGATTTGTTTTTTCTGCATTTTAGCCCTTTCCTTTTCCGGAAAAACCCAGGACACCAGCCTGCCCGTTTTTCATCCGGATACGTCCCTGCGCATCATCAATCTGAATCCTTTTTTTTCGTTGCATGTTGACTCCACTTTGAGCTACCGACTGCAAATCAATAAAAATCCTGAAAACTATTTCTGGTACCTGAAAAATGCGCCGGTTGGACTAAAAATTGGAAAAGACAATGGCGTGATCTCCTTCAAGGCTGATAAAGCCTATTTTCTATCGGGAAAATTAAAATATGATGTGACCTATAAGGTGGCTGCCGGCGTTCAGAATTTGAACGATGCAACCGATAAACTGGATACCACGTTTAATATCATCTTCTTCAATACGGAGATCATTCCTTCGAGAGTTAAGCCCACCGTTTACGGCAGTATTTGGGTGGAAGAAGGTGAGCCTGTGAGTTTTCAGCTTCTTTGCGAAACAGGAAGTTTCCCGTTTGAAAATGTGATGATGACTTCATCCATCCCAATAAAAAATCATAACCCGGTACGGAAATGCGGCGATGAATTCAGCTGGACGCCGGACTATGAAGTGGCAAAAGAAACGGACCCTGAAAAAGCAAAGAATATTCTGCTAAGTTTTATCGGGACCACAAAAATGGGGTTCAGAGATACGGCTACTGTGAGAGTTATCGTGAGAGACGCTTTGAACTATCCGTTAGCCTTGGAAGAATTCAACCAGGCTGCCAAAAACATCGATCGTTATGTACTTCAACTGAAATACACTTTTCTTCAGCTTGATAAAAAACTGAAAAAGACGAAGTCAACCAGAACGGGGTTTGACCTTACTTCAGCCTCCACTTCTCTTAGTGGAACAATCCTTTCCACCTCTGGTGATGAAAGCTCGCTACGTGCCGGGAAAATTTTGCCAAGCGTGGGCCTGGCACTGGTCCCAATTAAAGAAGCCGCAGTTCCTAATAAAGCCATTGATCAAAACCAGGCTTCACAGATCCGCTCTTCCATCAAACGTCTGGAATACATGCGGCAGGATAACCAACTTGTGGGATCTAAGGACCGGGAGATCGTTCGCAAAACCACCAAGCTGAAAGATGAACTGAAACAAGTGCAGGTGCAATTGATAGACGTTCCGATTGAACTGACAAATGATCTTTCCGAGGAAGAATTAAACCGCTATTTCAACAGTCCCAAAGTGAATAAAAAGTACCGTCTTAAAGGCTGATTCTCCTTCCCTGCCCGGTCGCAGCGCTGTGATTGTTAATTTTCCAGAAATGCCTGACAGACAAGGCGTTTTAAGAAATATTGGCTGGTATTTTGTCGTTATAAAGAAAAAACGAGGTATTCATGAAAAGT
>DASVSM010000039.1:0-3224 GCA_036388115.1 Flavisolibacter sp. | reverse complement strand
TTGTTGGAGCCAACAAACACCTTCAGCAAACCCTCTACACCCATGATTGGCGAGGGGAGATTGATAATTGTTTTTGGGTTCGGGCGGATCAGGCCAACTTCTGCCCGTTCACGCTGATCTTTTACAATCACTTCTTCCATGGTACCTGCGCCGGCTTCCATACGCACCGTGATCTTCTCTTCTTCACCTTCATTCAGTAAAAAATTTTGTTGAACTGTTTTATAACCGCTGTGCGAAAAGACCAAGGCAAAAGCCCTGTCTGCAGGAACTTTTAAAATAAATGTTCCGGAATCGGAAGCGGTAATTCCTTTTTGTTGCCCGAGAATAGTGATGGAAACACCAGCTAACCTGACCTCCGCCTCGTCAACAATTCGTCCACTGACGGTTGCGGCTTTTTTTTGTGCAAATGAAAAGAAACTGAGGAGCAGGAATACGGAGGAGATTGGAATGCTGGCCTTCACAAAAGCAGATTTTGTGGCTAAAATAATCGTTTGCCCGAATTACTCCTATTTAATTACGCGGCCAATGCGCAGGAAAAGTGGGAAATGAATTTCTTTGATGGTTTCATCGGGCCAGGCTTTGTTTACGTCGGCTTCAATCAGCTTCAATGGCGAATCTCCCTGTTGCTTCATATAGTTCTGCACAGCCGACCAGGTAGACAGGTAACCAAGGAAATCTTCTTTCTTCCACTGAAGGACCAGGTCGAAATCTTTTGTCGGTAACGGGTCGAAATCAAATTCTACTGATGTGTACCGGTCATCTACATACTTTCTTTCGCTATCCCAGTATTGTTTTATGATGTCGTGATAAAAATGCCCGATGATCTTTGTAATGTTCTCATCAACACAATAAAAAACATGGTAACTCCAGGCGGCAACAACACAATTGTTTTTACCGACTCTCGTGGCTTCTCTGAAAAATTCTTTCCAGTTAAACCAATGGTAGGCTGTGGCGATGGTAATCAGATCAAAGCTGTTGTCAGCAAAAGGAGTTTGCTCCGCAGTTGAAACCTGGTAGTGAATATTCTCTTTTTGAAAAGCATTTTTCACTTGCTGTTCGCTTAAGTCTGTGGCTTCTACTTTTTTAAAATTGTCAGCAAGAACTTTAGCAGCCTGGCCGTTACCCGTGGCGCAATCCCAGGCGCAGTCCCTTTCTTTCACGAAACTGAAAATGTGATCGAACAACTCCTGCGGGTAAGTAGGGCGATACTTTGCGTAAAGATCAGCCTGCGCGGAAAACAAGTCTTTTGCCATTAGAGTGCTTTTAATTGACGAATGGTTTCTTTCGGATCAGGGGATGCAAAAACAGTATTGCCCGCCACCAGCACATGGGCGCCTGCATCAATGATGGCCTTTGCATTTTCCAACGTTACACCGCCATCAATTTCAATTTTTACATCCAGTCCTTTTTCATCGATCATCTGCCGCAGTTCTTTTATTTTTTCAAGCGTTTGCGGAATAAATTTTTGTCCGCCAAAACCAGGGTTTACACTCATCAGGCAAACAAGATCAATGTCTGCTAAAATTTCTTTTAGTAAAAACGCAGGCGTATGTGGATTGAGCGCAACGCCGACTTTCATGCCCAGCGATTTTATCTGCTGAATGTTGCGGTGTAAATGTGTGCAGGCCTCTATATGTACCGTAAGAATATCAGCACCGGCATCCCTGAACTCTTCTGCATACTTTTCCGGCTCCAGGATCATCAGGTGCACATCACAAACTTTCGACGTGGTCTTCCGTATCTGTTTGATGATGGACATACCGAAAGAAATGTTCGGCACAAAGCGTCCGTCCATCACATCAAGGTGAAACCAGTCGGCTTCGCTTTCGTTCAGCATGCGGCAATCTTCTTCCAGTTTTAAAAAGTTGGCAGTAAGGAGCGAGGGAGCGATAATAGCCATGCGCAAATGTAGGATAACAGGTTAATGGGTTAATCCGTTAATTAGGCAGGACGGCCGAATCTGGATTACAATGGGCAGAAATTTTTTTTGAATCCGCCTTAGGCGGATGTTATTATTATAGAATCCATGACGTTCTTGTCCGTTTAAAAACCCCGAAGTGGGTGAAATATGTCATCTCTCTGGGATTTTAGACAGCTTCCGCTTATCTCTATAAAAATGTCAGCCTTTCAGGCTTAACTAATTTAGGTGGGTAGCGTTGGTTAATTAGGTTAACACGTAGTTTCTGACTTTGTACTTTCAACTTTCAACTGCTGACTTACACCTTCTCACTGTTAACTACAATCTTTCCGCTGCTTCCTTTGCTTCGGTCAACAACTTATCTAATGCATAAGCCCGTTCATAATTTGCTTTTGCATCAGCTTTATTGCCCATTGCTTCCTGTGTTTTTGCTACCCAGAAGTAGAAGTCGGCAGCACCTGGGGAAAGCTTCTGGCCAAGCGCAAAGGTTTTTAATGCCGCATCATATTTCTTTTGCTTTAGCTGTATTTGTCCTTTATCCAGGTAGGCATCCAAAAAATTATAGTCGGCTATATTAGCCGAATCATAAAAGCGGAGGGCCTCTTTTTCATTGCCGGTGTTTAAATAATAAGTTGCCTTAATGTACCAGGCTCTTGCCACTGTTTCTGTCTTGTCGTATTTGATAAGTGTATCTGTCAGGGAAATGGCATTTGGGTTTTTTGCCTCAGCATATTCATAGGCGAGATTATAAGCTGTTTCTTTATCGCGTGGCTCCATTGAATAGGCCTTTTCAAGAATTATTAGCGATTCTTCTCTTTTGCCTTGTTCTTTCAGAATTTCAGCCTGGATATTAAGCGCATCCAACTGGCCGGGATATTTTTGAATCATTGCATCAACAATCTGCATTGCTTCGGGATACTGGCCACTCTGTTGCAGGTCCCTTGCCCTGGCAATCTCGCTGGTAATGCTGTCCATTGTTTTTTGTTCAGCCGGAATGGTTGTTTGCGGAACGGGCTTTTCTTCACTTCCGCAGGAAAGGAAGCAGACAACCAATAAGTAAAATGGAATGATAGAACGAAACATTTGTCAAAACTAAACGACAGGAAGTTGGTTGTGACGAAAATCTGACTTCGATCCCTTCGCATAACAATATTTTTGCAATGCTTTTACAAGTTCACCAAACACCTTTACATGAAAATTTCAGTGTTGTTCTCCGTTATAGCCATTGGCCTGCTTTGTTCATTCCATCCAGCAATAAAACAGGCAGTTACTCTTGGTCACTCATTACTCATTGCAGACACTTTGC
>DASVSM010000038.1:0-2003 GCA_036388115.1 Flavisolibacter sp. | reverse complement strand
CCGTCTTCAAAACAACTGAAATCTTTTTTCAATTGAACAGAAGAAACCTTTAGTTGATTGCCCGTGCGTTTTACAGATAAGTAATGAAACTCCGGTTTGTAGTCGTGCGCCAGGTCGGCAGAACAATCTTCGCCGGTACGCAGAGGCTGGTGTAAACCGCCACCGCCACCAATCACAAAAAAATCTTTACCACCCGCCTGGAAATGCTCGTAGTTATGTGAATGTCCTGTAATGAACAGTTTGCTTTTTTTGGACGACATAAACAAGGGAACAAACTTTTCCTGCACATCCTTGTTTGCACCCACGATCTTGCTATTGGTAAAAGGCGAGTGGTGACATCCCGATATAATGAAATGAATGGAAGAGTCAGCATCCAGTTTTTGAAGGGTTTCTTTGTACCATTTCACCTGCGTGGCATTTTCTTCAGCGGTTAACTTGCCAAAATTTGAATTCAATAAAATAACGGCAATCGAATCTTTTATTTGTACATAACCAGTAGGCTTATGCTCCGGAAAACGTTCCTGGAATTTACGCATGCCTTTTTTGGCTTGTCCCATCACCTCATGGTTGCCAAGTGCAGCGTACACTGCTACATTTTTGCTGCGCAGATCTTTCAGGTAGGCATCCATGGGTTTCCACTGGCGGTTGCTGTAGCCAAGGTTCACCACGTCGCCCATGATAAACAGTGCGCCGGGACGACGTTCACCAAGCGCAGCGAATAATTTTTTTGTGGCTTGTTTGTTATTGTTCTTTTTCAGAAAGAGTGTTTCCACCCACATGGGAGCCTGTGTATCGGACGCAAAACAAAGCGCTGAAGTATCTGCCGTTGTTTGCGATTGTGCTTTCCCAAAAGCTGCCAGTAAAAGAAGAAGAATAAATTTGTGCATATAGGAAATTGGTGATTTACCATTTTGAGAACTTCCATACCAACTGTAACTGGAGCGAAACTATACCGTTGTTGGTTTCTGCTGCCTTCATCCATTTTACTTCTGTTCCTAATCCTGCCGATGATGATAAAGGGTGTATGTAAGAGCCCGCTGCCATCCAACCTATGCTTAACTTGGGAGAGACCGTCCTGCCTTGATACTCTAAATTAGTTCTTAAAAAGTATACGCCTGATCCTGCAAATAAATTTAACCGCTTTGTAACAGCCATTGTCCATTCGAAGAGCAGGGGAATAGCATAGATCTTTGCCTTTCCGGTAACGCCTGCACTATCGGTAAATGTGTAAGAGTAGAATGTCATGTGGCCCGTTTCCAACCCGAATTTCAACAGATGATCCGGGTGCCACATAATACGGATGTTAGATACATGGCTCAGGTTGGAAACCTTTGCGTTTAAATACTCAGGCGTGCCGCGATTGGAAACATAATAACCTGCACCGCCACTAACGTAAAGCACCCAGCCGTACTCACCCCGCTTTTGCGGTTGCGAACTGAATTCTGTTTCCTGCGCAAAGGAGTAATTTGAAAATAAAATGAAAAGGAATAAATATCTAAGGTGCCACATAATAGTAATACGCTACAATTGATGGATAGTTTGATAAAATGCCATTGAACCGGCCTTGCTGTATGTATTGCAAAATGTTTTGGGGTACATCCATGGTCCAGGTAAAAGCACGACGGCCTTCACCTTGCATCCGTTGTACTTCATCAGTTTGCAGTCCTAAAGTCCATTGGGGCGCCCATACACGGGCATTAAGGTCTCTTACATCCTGCTCTTCTAATTCTACAAGAGATGGAGCCACCTGGTAAGAAGGAAGGTTTTTGAAATTGGCCAATGCTTGCTTATCAGGGATACCAATAACGATCTCAAGGTTGCGATTGATGGCAGCAGCTTTAGCCAAAAACTCCGCCTGTAAATCTTTCATGGCCTGTAAAGAGCCATTATATTTTGTATCGAGCCACACAAAATCCAGTGGCGTATTGTAAACGATTGTTTCCAGTGCTTGCCGCAGAGTTGGGATACGTTCCCCTTTCGGCAGTCGCACCAGTGTTTGCAAT
>DASVSM010000037.1:0-3893 GCA_036388115.1 Flavisolibacter sp. | reverse complement strand
ATAAACAAAAGCTGCTTCAGTTAATAGAATTGGGCAATGCAGTGACGGGCACAACCGACAAGGATAAAGAGAAACTCAAGAAGATTGCTGATGATAGGAAAGAAGTCATTCGTGCTAATACGCCCATCATGAAAAGAGCCCAGCAAATGCTGGTAGATTGGGAAGCAGGCAAGCCGGAAGTCATTGATCTCTGGAAAAAAATGAACGGCTGGGTGTATGAGGGATTTGACCTGACCTATAAACGCATCGGCAGCGATTTTGACAAGACCTACTACGAAAGCGAAACCTACCTGCTGGGAAAACAATTTGTAGAAGAAGGTCTTGCGAAAGGGGTTTTGTACCGCAAAGATGATGGCAGCGTCTGGATTGATTTGAGGGATGAAGGATTGGACGAGAAACTGGTCCTGCGTCGCGATGGCACATCGGTTTACATTACACAGGACATTGGTTTGGCAGATGAGAAATACAAAGAGTTCCCGTACAACCAAAGCTTTTACGTGATAGCCGATGAACAGAACTATCACATGAAGGTGCTGCAGTTAATTTTAAAAAAACTAGGCAAGCCTTATGCCGATGGTATCTATCACCTAAGCTATGGGATGGTGGAACTGCCGTCCGGCCGAATGAAAAGCCGTGAAGGAACCGTGGTTGATGCCGATGACCTGGTGGATGAAATGGTGCTGCAGGCACAGAAAGTAACTGCGGAGAAAAGCAATATCGCCGACTTTAGCCAGGAGGAATTAAAAGAGTTGTATGAGACGGTTGCATTGGGTGCATTAAAGTTTTTTTTACTGAAAGTTGATCCCAAAAAGCGCATGGTATTTAACCCGGAAGAGTCGATTGACTTCCAGGGATTCACCGGGCCGTTTATTCAATATACCCATGCAAGGCTGAAGTCTATTTTGCGGAAGGCGGAGACAGAAGTTGGCAGTTGGCAGTCGGCAGTTGTCAGTTGGAAGTTGGAGAAACTGGAGAAAGAGTTACTACTGGTGTTGGAGCAATATACAGAAATCGTACAGCAGGCAGCCAGTGAGCACAATCCTGCTTCCGTAGCAAATTATGTGTACAGTGTAGCCAAAACATTTAACTCATTTTATACGATACACAGTGTATTGAAGGCAGAGAACGAAGAAAAGAAAGCCTTGCGCTTGCAACTCTGCCAGTTAACAGCGGGAGTGATAAAAGAAGGAATGGGCATGCTGGGGATAAGGGTGCCGGAGAGGATGTAATACGGGCCTTGTTTCACTGGCGGGATAGTAGGTTACCAGGAGGATATTGGGATAATCTACTAAGAGAGAATAACACAATATCCTGTTACCAGACTGAAAACGGCATAAGGCTCGTCTTAGATAGATGCCAGATGTGTAAGGCAATTAAATATCAACGATTTTCTTTCATGCCCTCTGCAAAAAAAATACTTTTCAGGACGTTGAAACTGCTACTCATCTTCTATGTAATTATCTGTATTCTTTTATACTTCTTCCAGGAGAGGCTCATCTTCTTTCCCAAAATACTTTCGAAAGAATACCGGTTTTCTTTTCCGCAGCCGTTTGAAGAATTAGCGATTAAAACAACGGACGGTAAGCTTCTGAATGGATTATTGTTTCCTGCTGAACAATCAAAAGGTTTGGTCTTTTACCTGCACGGCAATGCCGGCGCTTTGGATGCCTGGGGAGAGGTAGCAAAGAGGTACACTGATCTTGGTTATGATGTGTTCATGCTGGATTACAGAGGCTTCGGAAAGAGTGAAGGCACCATAAAAAATCAGACGCAATTTTTTGACGATATACAGGCTGCTTACCACCAAATGAAAAACAGATACAAGGAAGATAGTATCATTATTTTAGGCTATTCTATCGGCACCGGGCCTGCAGCCTACCTCGCCTCTGCCAATCATCCAAAGATGCTGGTGCTGCAGGCGCCTTACTTTAGCCTGGCGGACATGATGCGGCACTATTACCGGGTCATTCCAACCTTTCTGCTTAAATACAAATTCAAGACGAATGAGTATATAAAAAGCTGTAAAATGCCGGTTGTTATTTTCCACGGCGACCAGGATGAAGTCATCTATTACGGATCATCATTGAAGTTGAAGACGGCAATGAAAAATAGCGATACCCTGATTACTTTATATGGCCAAGGGCATAACGGAATTACCGACAATCCGCAATACATCGGTGCTATTCGACAGCTATTGAAGTAGGCAGGTACCTGGTATTCATCTAAGGGTAACTTTCACAAAACTTGCAATAATCCATTTGTACTTTGCTTAAAATACTCACTCAATCCTATGCGTATAATTCTTTCCGTTATATTGGCTGCCACTCTCCTTTCCTGTAACAACGATGCAACTAAAAATGCAGGTGATGACACTACCGGCCTCCGCCAAATCCCTGCCGACTCAAGCGAAGCCGACATTGTAGAATTAAATACAGAAGACTTTTATATTTGGAAGGTTAACAGTGAAGAGAAGACCATCCGTAAAAATCCTAAACTCCAACATGCATTGCTTGGTGTTGATACGTTGATCGCCGGCCTTAATAAAATCTATCCGGAGATCAAACTGGAGATGGTAAGACAAGGCAATGATACACTTTACACCCAGATCAAAGAGGCCACCTACCTCACCGAACAGATGGGCAGTGCAGGTGCTGAAGGGTATATTGCCAGTGCAGTCATCAATCTTAGTTCGGCAAAGGGAGTAAAATTCGTCAGCATTGATTTTGAAATGGGCAGCCACGCCATGCCGGATGTATGGAGCCGCAAAAACTTCAGTGACTATAAAGTAATACAATAGGCAATAGCGGCAACAGCACATCAGGCTGCTGCTACAATTTAATTCCCCAACTATTAATTATTGTTGATAAAACACATCAGCAATGGGTGTTACCCTTCTATTTTTCTGCTTTAAAATGTCCAGATGCAGGTCGGCACGCTATTCTATCTTGACATGCCGTTAACCATTTTATCAATTGAACAATTTAGACACTATGGCAGAATTACATGTACAGCCGAAGAAAAAAACGTCTTTTCTTCCCTGGCTTCTTCTCTTACTTGGCGTAGCAGCCCTTATCTGGTTCCTTACACGTAACAAGGATCAGGATCGCACCGCAGAAAATGCAACCACTACCGCCGCACCGGCAACGAACACCACAACCAACACAAGCACCAGCAACAACATGGCCCGAGCCGACTGGGGCGACGTTGACTTCAATGCGCCGGCTGTCAACTACGAGGAGGTAACCAACCGCGATATCAATGTACGCGGAAACGAGAACTATGGCATTTATGGTGTTGGCGAAAACGTCCTCTTCGATGAGGGCAAAGCAACCATCCGTTCAGACGCCGAAGCAAACCTCAAGCAGATCGTGGGCTCCATTGGCAAACGCTATAATGCAGGCCAGATACGTGTGTACGGATTTACCGATGCACAGGGCAGTGCAGGCGCCAACAAGGAACTGGCCCAGCAAAGAGCCGATGCTGTAAAGAACTGGTTACAAAACAATGGTATCGATGGCGGCCGCATCAGTATGAATGCAATTGGCGAAGCGCAGCCTGTGGCCACCAATGCAACCGAAGAAGGCCGCCAGCAAAATCGCAGAGTGGAAATTGTAGCAAGAAACAAGTAAACGATTTGAAAACCCGGGACACCCCTAAACAAAATTTTACAATGGCAACAGAAAAAAGGAACAATAGCAGCTTGCAAAAATTAAGCGGCAGCAATTACGAAATAGCCGATGGACAACCCGATATCAGTGGTTGGGATGTGAGAGATGAAAACGGCAAACGCATAGGTGACATAGACGATTTGTTATTTGATGAACAAAGCCGTAAGGTGCGGTACCTCGTTGTTGATCTGGCAGACAATGGTTTGGATTTGGATGACAAAAAAG
>DASVSM010000036.1:0-1685 GCA_036388115.1 Flavisolibacter sp. | reverse complement strand
CGCGATGCTTTCCTTAATACGCTGCTGTTGCTTTTGCTTGTATTCTTCCGTTTGCTCTACCGCATAGCCACCGGCTTTCGATGCATCGGCGGCGCCTTCCACTTCAATAAACTTTGCACCCAGGCTTTGTACTTCTTCTTTCACTGCCGGACGGGTATCAAATACTTCCACCACTGCGCCCAGTCTTTTTGCCGTGGCAATGGCTTGCAGGCCTGCCACACCAGCACCCAATATCAAAATTTTTGCAGGGGCAATGCTGCCCGCCGCTGTCATAAACATCGGAAAATAGCGGGGATAGAGGTTAGCTGCCTGCAACACCGCTTTATAACCGGCAATGTTGGCCTGCGAGCTTAACACGTCCATGCTTTGCGCCCTGGTGGTACGCGGCAGCATTTCCATGCTAAAAACAGTTAAACCCTGCTGCGCCCATTGCTGTAACATTGGTGCGTTGTATAAAACCTGGTAAACGCCAATCAATATTTTGGAAGCAGGAATGTTGAATTGGGCCGCCGGTGGGTAGATGGACAGAATCACATCACTTGAAGAAATCACTTCTTCGGTCGCAGCAATCTTTGCACCTGCTTTTTCATAGTCGGCGTTGGTAGCAGATGATTTTATGCCTGCGTCCGATTCGACCAACACGGAAATGCCTTTCTTGATTAATGCAGCAACGCCTTCAGGTAATAGAGAAACCCTGCTTTCGGTTGATGGTTCTTTGAGAATACCGACAATCATGCGGGCAAATTAAGCAAATAATTGTATGGTCAAAAACGAATGGTAAAATGCTGCTTCACTTTAAACTCGGAGCGGAAGAATACGATTCCTAAAAAGAAAATGTCCACCGTACATTTTACAGAGGGATGTTCTTTGATTTCTTCCCATGCCTTCTCCATGTCTTTACTCCAGTGAATGTCGTCGAAAACAAGAATGGAATCGTTATGTGTTTTGGAAAGCAGTTGATGAAAATAAGCTATCGTTGGTTCGTAGCGGTGATTGCCGTCGATGTAGGCAAGGTCCACGGATGACAGTTGACGGATAACAGCCGGAAGTACATCATCGAAGTTGCCCTGCAGGAGGCGGATGTTTTTTAAACCAAGCTTTCTATTGTTTTCCTTTGCTATTTCCGCTACTGCATTACTGCCTTCAATGGTGGTTACTGAAGCTTCAGGATTTGCTTTGGCAAGATAGGAGGTGGTAATGCCCAATGACGTTCCTAACTCGATGATTGTTTGGGGCTGATAGTATTTCACTAAACGAAAAAGCAGGCCCGCATACTTTGGCGGCTTCAGCGCTGATCTTGCCAGTTGCTGTACGCTTCTTTGTCTGGCAGATGCAGTTCTGGAACCTGCACCTAAGTCTTCAATTTCCAAAACCCTTGTATCTTTTTGCAATTGCTTGCGCAGGGTTTCAATCTCTGTTGGCAACGGATAGCCTGACTTGTTATTTAATACATGCAGGATAAAGCGGAACACGAAAGGAGAGTGCATGCCATGGCCTTTTCCATTGTAAGCATTAAGATAATAAGAGGCATACTTTGTCGCTAATTCGAATGAAGTGTACACGGGCTAAAAATACGAACGCAGATTTTGATGATGGTTAAGATGATTGATGACTATCTCCTGTTCCAAACCTGGTAGGTATGGTTGTAAGCATTTTTTTCATCAGCTTCGCAATAGCGGCTGGAG
>DASVSM010000035.1:0-2295 GCA_036388115.1 Flavisolibacter sp. | reverse complement strand
GATTCCGTTGAATGCTCCGGCATGTAATTGCTGGTTGTGCGGGTAAGACTATCGTTCCCCTCCGAAAAAGCGATCATGTAAAGGCCATCTTTGATGGCAGGCTTCAGGTAGATAGAGACACCTTTTTCAGCATCATCGCCACGCAAACGAATGTTGTTGATGGTCATCTTGGTGCCTTCTTTCATCACTTTCCGCAGGCCGGCATTGAGAGAGGCAGATACTTCCGGCCGTACCATTTTCAGCAACTGCAGGCTAATGGTTTTTTCCGGGAGTGACAGGTATTTTTTGTAATCCCCCACAGCTTCTTTTACCTCGAAATTCTTATCGACATATACTGCCGCAAAACCATATTCTTCGGTAAACAGCTTTTTGAAATCTTCTGATAAGTCTTTGGCAAGCGGGGCTTCTTTTCCGGGTGCATAACGCATCTCCACATTACGCTTCAACGCTTGTGCAGAAGGAAAACGTTCAGGATTATAACGATTGTCGCTGGCAATTTTGCGGTAGATCTTCCACTTGCCATTCAGCTCCTGAAAACCGTCGCGAACGGAAGACGGTATTTCACTGGGACCCAAAAACATGTAGCCCCCGGTATTCAGTGAAAACTGGAAAGTTGAAAAAACCCTGCGCTGCAAAATGTTATTCATGTAAATAAGCATGTTGCGACAGGTAATCAAATCATTTTTTATAAAGGGAGGGTCTTTCAGAATGTTATGCCGCGCAAAAACAATTTGTTTACGAAGGTGCGGATGCACCTGCACACTGCCATCCAGTTGTAGAAAATAACGTTGTGCAAGATGATCGTCGAGCTCCGAAAGCGACTGTGCAGGATAGATGCCTTTTGATGCAAACTCAATTGCATCCAGGTCAATATCGGTAGCAAAAATTTTTACCTCAATGTTTCGCCCTAGTTTTTGCAGAAGATCATCGGCCATGATAGCGATGCTGTACGCTTCTTCGCCGGTGCTGCAGGCTGTTACCCAGATCTTCAGAATGTCGCCATCCTTCTTTGAAAGGATCATCTCCTTCATTACTTCTTCCCGGAGAATATCAAAAGCTGCACGGTCGCGAAAGAATTTGGTGACGCCAATCAAAAATTCTTTTCCCAGCAATTTGCACTCTTCGCCGGAACTGCGCAGGAAGTTCAGGTACTCGCTGAACTTTTTGTAGCCAAGCTGCGTCATTCGGCGCCCGATGCGACGAAGAATGGTAGGCGTTTTATAATTGGTGAAATCGTACTGGCAGTTTTTTTCCACCAGCTTTAAAATTTCAGGCAGATACGTTTCATCGGGCCTGCCATCACCAGCAATCCGGATCGGCCGTTCTTTGATGTAGTTGAAGATCTCTTCCGGCATCAGTTCCGGCGTAAGAATATAATCAGCATATCCCGAAGCGATAGCGCTATTAGGCATGCCATCGAATTTAGCGGTAATGGGGTCCTGCACCAGCACCATGCCACCTGCTGCCTGTATCACTTCAATTCCTTTAGAGCCATCCGTTCCCGTGCCTGATAAAACCACGGCAATTGCTTTTGCTCCCTGGTCTTCTGCCAGTGAGCGAAGGAAGGTATCAATGGCTGTATTGGGAGCCTTTTCCGCTCTCTTTTCCGTTAGTTGTAAAAGACCGCCTTTGATGGTTATGAGCTTATCGTTTGGGATAACATACACACAGTTCTTTTCCACTCTTGCGTTGTGTGCAGCTTCCTGCACTTTCATGTGCGTGTGCTTGCCAATAATTTCTACCAGCAAACTTTTATAGTCCGGTGACAGATGTTGAATGATGATAAAAGAAAGATTTCCATTGGAAGGCATGTTGTCGAAGAATTCCTGGATGGCTTCCAGTCCGCCAGCGGAAGCGCCAATGGCAACAACATACTGGTCTGTCTCCACCATGTTGGCAGCTCTTTGTTTCGTATCAGGTGATGGTATCACGGGTATAACTATTCTAAAATTTAAACACTACGGGTGGCTATTGCTTGTTAAGCCGGTAACTAGTTAAAATGTTCTTCACTTCATCTGCTGTTTGCAATACTTCTTTTCGCCACGGAATTGCCTGGTGCCTCACTGTCTGTTGCCACTGCCGGAAGGATGCACGTGGGTGATATTTTTTTCCGTCACTTTCAAACCGGACCGCTTCTGCAGGGTTACCACCCCATTTCACTTTTTGCACCGCTTCCGACCGAAAGGCTAAGATAAAATTTCCCCGGCTATGTTCAATCGGCAAAGCCAACAAACCACTACCCAGTTGTGCATAAGCCTCAGCCGGCTCATACACCGATGGCAAGGCTGGCTGGTG
>DASVSM010000034.1:0-7659 GCA_036388115.1 Flavisolibacter sp. | reverse complement strand
CTGCACACGGCCACTGCTTGTAGCCGCACCAAAAATCATGATGGTGGCAATAAGGAGTCCAAACACACCAAACAGCAATTTCACCGGGCGCCAGCCGTGCAGCGACCAGCGGAGCGATTTTTCGTACCGGTTCATAATGCCCGGAAGCACCCGGTTTTGAAAGCCTTTGATCCATCCGTTCAGTACAAAGCGGTTGAATAAAACCACCAGCACCATAAACAGGATGAAGTTGCCCGCAAAGGTTTGTCCCATTACATCCAGCAATATGCCCAGGCCCACAAATACCCAGAACAGTGGCTTGCGGAAGATGGCCGATTTTTTTTGCGGCACACCTTCGTCGTGGTTCATAAAATCCACAGCAAATACCGGGTTCATGATGAAGGCCACGATAAGCGAAGCGGCCAGCGTGAAGATGAGCATCGTTGGCAGGTAAATCATAAACTTGCCAATAATGCCCGGCCAGAATAATAAGGGAACGAAAGGCGCCAGCGTTGTCAGCGTTCCGGCTAATACCGGAATCCACACTTCACCCGCGGCCATCATGGCACTTTTTTGCGAAGAGATTTTGCCATGACCTTCGGTGAAGATCCGGTGCGTATTTTCAATCACCACAATTGCGTCATCCACAATAATTCCCAACCCAAAGAGTAGCGCAAACAACACCATGAAGTTGAGGGTAACGTTAGCACCGATGATCAGGTCTGCCGCAGGCAAAAACAGGAAGGCAATGAACATGGACAGCGGTACCGACAAGGCCACGAAGAAGGCATTGGTAACACCCATGAAGAACATGAGAATCAACAGCACCAGCAAAAAGCCGATGATGATAGAGTTCACCAATTCGTTAAACGATACTTTGGTGGTGATGCTTTGGTCGCCGGTAACTAATACAGTCAACTGCGGTGGCAAAGAACCCGCTTCTTTCATTTCTTCAATCACACGGTGTACATCGGCAGACGTTTCAATCAGGTTTTCACCGGCACGTTTTACAATGTTGAGGGTGATTACTGTTTTGTCGTTAAGACGTGCATAGCTTTCGTTGTCCTTGATGGTATCCTTGATGGTAGCAATGTCTTTTAAATAAATACCATCGCCGGTGGCGTTACGAACAATAACGCTTTGAATATCGTAAGCCGTTTTGAACTGTCCTTTCAATTGCAGGTTACGCTGCATGTTGCCGACATCCAACTGGCCACCGGAAATATCAAGGTTTTCGTTGGCAACGGACATGGCAATATTATCATACGTAACATTAGCCGCCTGCATGCGATAGGGGTCAACATTAATTTGAAATTCCCTTTCCGGTGCGCCTACTAAATCTACCCGGTTCAGTTGTGGCAGTTCTTCCAATTGGTCTTGCAAATCCTCTGCATACTTCTTCAGACGGATCAAATCAAAATCGCCGCTCACATTCACATACATGATGGGTTGCTCCGAAAAGCTTACCTCCTGCACAATGGGTTCCTGGGTAAGATCCGTTGGCAGATCGGTCTTCGCCTTGTCTACCGCGTCTTTTACTTTTTGCAGGGCAATGTCAACTTTTACATCAGTGTCGAACTCCACCTGTATGGCGGAGAAGTCCTGTACTGATGTACTGGTGAGCTTTTTGATCTTGGCGCCGGTAATGCTTTTGATTTGCTTTTCTATCGGCTGCGTAATGAGATTCTCAATATCCTTTGGTGAATTACCAAAGTTGATGGTTTGCACGTAGATGGTAGGGATAACGATATCCGGGAACTGCTCCTTGGGCAGCGTCACAAACTGGAACACGCCGGCAAGGGTAATGAACACCATCACAAGGTAGATGGTTGTTTTGTTTTTTATACTCCACGTGGTGGGGCCGAACTGTTTAAAACGTTCGGACATGTATTCTTTAACGCTCATAAATAATTCGTTGAATGTGTCTGTTGTTATGGTTTGTAGGGATACGCCACCTGCGTGTCCTATCGCCTGCAAGGACATGCCATTGGCATGTCCTTGCAGAAACCTATTTCGCTGTTGCTTTGGTATCGGTGGTAATAGCCTGTCCTTCGTACAATTCCTGGTAGCCTTCCGTTACAATCACCTCGCCGCTTTGCAGGCCGCTTTTAATTTCAAGTCGCTCACCATATAATTCACCCACCGTTACACGACGTTTGCGGGCCACTGTTTTAGCGCCTTCTTTGGCAGCAACCATTACGTATTTTCCTTGCTCATCGTTTTGCAAAACGTTCAGCGGAATCGTGATGGCATTACCGGCAGAATAGTCGCGGATTTTTACAATCGCAATCTGGTTAGGTTTTAAAGAAGGATCGGAGGGAACCGGCGCTTCTATCTGGAAAGAGCGGCTGGTAGGGTCAATGATCTTACCGGCAACATTCACTTTTGTGGTTAATTTTTTTGTGGTACCCGGCAGCTCTACTTCTAGCGTAGTGCCAACACCTACACGACCTAAATAATTTTCAGGCACCAGTGCAGTAATTTTTAAATTGCCGGTGTTGACGATAGAGATCTGCGGTCCCAAAGCAGTTACGCCAGTAAAGTTTTCGCCAACCCGTACATCAACCTTTTCGGCAACGCCCGACATCGGAGCAGTAACGGTCATCAGTGCGGCCTGCCGCTGAATCACCCCAATATTTTTTCGCAGCGTCTCTACCTGTGTTTGCGCATTCAATACATTTTGATAGGTGCCTACACCTTGGTCAAACAAATTTTTTGTCCGCTTATAAGTGTCTTCTGCAGCCGACAACTGTACTTGCAACGGTGCAACCTGCTGACGAATCAACTGGTCGTCCAGGCGGGCCAGTACCTGACCTTTGCGAACCGATTGCCCTTGCCTTACATATAGTGCCGTAACCACGCCGCCTTGTCCGTTGGGCGGGGCCACATAGGCGATGTTGGTAGCATCGACCTTGCCTTGCAAATCAATAAAATGCTCAAAGCTTTGCGGGTCGATAGCTGCTACCGCAACCAGTTTTGGTTTGGCAACAGCATTCGTGTCAAGTTTAGCGATGTCTTTTTCCAGCACGGTAATCTGTTCGGTCAGCTTAGCTTGTTCGCCTTTCAGTTTTTGTAATTCGGCTTTCTTATCATTCAGGTTGCCGGCGCCGTCTTTTTTACTGTCTCCGCATGATGCGGCTGTCAACGAGACAATCAAAAGTGCTATCAAATATTTTTTCATGATGTTGTATTGTATTGGTGAGTGGAGTTGGTTCTTTTTATTGAAGTTTTCCGGTGGCTTTTAAAAAGTCAATACGGGCATTACTGGCATCGTACAAAGCCAGGATGTAGTTGTTTTGGGCTGTTTGTAAATCGGTTTGGGCTACGGTAATTTCCGTGTTGGAGCCGACACCTTCCTGGAACTTGAGGCGTGTAGTGTTATAAACCTGTTCGGCCAGCTCGCGGTTACGTTTTTGTGCATCCAGCGTAGCCAGGGCATTTGTATAGTTGTTGATGGCTTGTTGCACATCGCGGTCTATATTAAGTTTCAGGGTTTCGAGGTTGTTCAGGTTTTGCTCCTGTTCTAATTGTGCCCTTTTAATACGGGCATTGCGGGCAAACCCGTCGAAAATAGGAACGTTCACATTTAAACCGATAAGAGAACTGGGAAACCATTGTCCGCCAAAGCCAAAATTATTAGCCTGGCGCAGGTAGTTGAAGTTGGACGATAGCGAAACCGTTGGCAGTTTACTAAGCTTGTAACGGCGGATGTTGTATTCGCCCAGGCGCAGGCCTAGTTCGGCATATTGGTATTCCTTCCGGTCGCTGTAGTTGTATTGTGCAGCATCCAGCACACCGTTTCTAATGTCGTTGTAAGTAATGCTGTCCGTTAAAATCAGCACGTCGCGAATGGGCATGCCAATCAGGAACTTCAGTCCGATATAGCCATTGTTGATGGTGTTCAGCGCCTTCTGCCTTTCGGTTTGCAGATTGCTAAGCTGTACTTCCAGCTTACTGATGTCGAGCTTTTCAGCAAAGCCGTTTTCAAACGATTTGCGGGTATCTGAAAGCAGCTTTTGCACGTTGGTAATATTGGCATCCAGTATCGCAATCTGACTTTTGCCTGCCACCAGCTGGTAATATATTTTGTACACATTGGCCCTGATGTTTTCCTCGGTTACCTCAACGGCTTTGTTTCTAAAGTCGATACTTGCCTGGCGGGCCTGCAACCCAATGAATACCTGGCCGTCGAACAGGATTTGCTGCAGGTTTGCGCCGACAGTATTTACCCACTTGGTGCCAAACTGTGCCTGGATAAAGCCGAAATCGGCTGGCGTTTTTATAGGTTGTCCGCTTCCATTGACCACCCCTTCATCGGATAGCACACCATACGTACCGGCCGCAATAAAGTTGGGAAAGGTTTGCACGCCTACGTTGGGCGAGTAATTGATATTGCCGCTGGCGTTGATCTGCGGGTAAGCCGACGCGGTGATTTCCTTGTTGGTTTGCTGCTGTATTTGCACGTCGAGTAAAGCGTTTTTTACTTGAGCATTATTTTGCCGGGCAAAATCAGCCGCCTGCCGGGCCGAGAATTCGAAGCGTTGCTGCGCCTGCGCCAGCATGGCTATGGCCACGAATACCGCTGTGATTGTAAACTTCATCTGTTTCATTTTTTAACGCGTTGGTTTTTGTATTTCTGAATGAGCTTTTGTCCTTTGGTAGTGGCGAGGCCATAAAGGAAATGCTCGAATAATTGTTGCTCGATATGTACCAGGTGCGTACGGTTGTTCGGGAACACTTCGGCATTAAACGGAAGCATGACACTTTCAATGCGCAGCCGCGCAATAACGTCTACATCTATATCCGCACGATAGAGTTCTTCTTTTATGCCTCTTTCCAGGTTGCTCGTAATGACTTTATACAGAAATCCGTACTTGAACTCATGAAATTTTTTGAAGGCAACAGGATGGTACTTCTGGAGGTCATACAGAACAGAAGGGTTCATTTCTGCAAACATTTCCTGCGTCATGTCAAAGGCAAGAAAAAGTTCATGGATAGGGTTCTCCGCTCTTTTCTGATCGGCCAGGCATTGATGGCGGTTGTGTTCCATTACGCCGCTGAAGCAGGCATCTACGAGTTCCTCTTTATCTGCAAAATATTGGTAGAGAGTCTTCTTGGACATGCCCAAACCAGCCGAAATATCATCCATGCTTACAGAACGAATTCCGTACTTATTAAACAGCTCGTGAGCCCTCACTAATATTCTCTCTTTTGGGTCCATAATTGAGGCGCAAAACTATGGAAACTTTTTTCGTAGCCAAAGTTTCCGAAGATTATTTTTTTGTGAACGGTGAATTTTAGGGATGAATTGCCGGCCTACCTTTGGCACATGAATAACGAAACGGTTGATAGCAAAGGCTTTCGGTTCAGTAAGCTCCTGAATTATTTTTTACAGGGACTTTTGGTGATTGCACCCATTGCCATCACCATTTACGCGGTGTATTCGGTGGTGTCGTTTATTGATAACCAGGTGCCTATTTTTACCGCCAAAGATGCTGATGGAAAAGTCTATGTCCGCAACTACGGCCTTGGTTTTCTGATTGTTATCGTTGCCATCATCGTTATTGGTTATACCAGTTCTTTTTTTATTAAGAACCGCATGTTTAACTTGTTCGACAGCGTACTGAAACGAACTCCCGGCATCCGGTTTATTTATTCTACCACAAAAGAATTTTTTGAGGCCTTTGCAGGCGAAAAGAAAAAATTCAATAAACCCGTTCTCGCTAATATTGATGACAATGATGTTTGGCGGGTAGGCTTTATTACGCAGGAAGAAGCCAGGGACTTTGGATTTACGGAGTATGTGGCTGTTTACATTCCCATGTCGTACTCTATAGCCGGAAATGTTTATTTATTGCCAAGGGTCAGGGTGCGGTCGGTAACCAATATCAATGCCACGGATGCCATGAAGTTCGCCATCAGTGGCGGGGTAACAGCAGTTGACGACAAACCGTAGGGACATGCCACCGGCACGTCCTGTGAATGTTTCGTTGCAGTTGCCATCAGGTCTCAGTGGCATATACTGTGAATTGAGGTCAATTGGAAATTTGAACCCATCGTCATATTTGTTAGTTTTAGGACACGCCACTGGCGTGTCCCTACAGATGTTTCATCAACGCAAACATATCCGGCTTCGCGATTTTGATTATTCTTCTGCCAATGCCTATTTCATTACCATTTGTGTGAAGTACTTTGAGCCGCTGTTTGGCAGTATCAAAAATGGTATCTGCGGATTAACTGAAGTGGGTAATGAAACCGTTTTGTGTCTGCAAATGATTCCGGAGATCAGGAGTGGTGTGATCCTGGATGAATTCATCATCATGCCCAACCACTTGCATTGTCTTCTCATCCTCCCACCCGGTCATCATGTTTACACTGGTAATAATTTTGGCAAACCCGTCGCTGGTTCCGTATCGGTTATCATCAACCAGTTTAAAGGCGCTGTCACGAGATGGTGTAAAGAAAATAACTGCTATTTCGATTGGCAGAACCGTTTTTACGACCACGTGATAAGAGACGAAAAGGAATATCGGGCAATAAAAAATTACATTATCAACAATCCCGGTAACTGGAAGGATGACCGTTTTTTCACGTAGGGACATGCCACTGGCATGTCCTATGTAGCCATCGTTACACTCACACAATATCCATGTGAAATCTAAACAATGGCCCATTTACAGGACATGCCAGTGGCATGTCCCTACACAAAACCGTAAATTGTTAAATGAGAAAAATTTTCATTTTGTGCATCGCCATGAGCGTTTATCAAACAGCATTCTGTTGGGGTTTTTATGCACATCGAAAGATCAATTACTACTCCGTTTTTCTCCTGCCACCACAAATGCTGTTGTTCTACAAACAAAATATTCAGTTTGTTGCTGAACATGCCGTTGATCCCGACAAAAGAAGATATGCAGTAGCTGAAGAAGGACCGCGCCATTACATTGATATTGATCATTACGGCAGCTATCCGTTTGATGCTTTGCCCCGCAGATGGGATAGTGCTGTGGTGAAATATGGAGAAGATACCTTACAATCACATGGCATTGTGCCCTGGTGGGTACAGGTCATGAAGCTCCGTTTAACCAATGCGTTTAAAGAAAAAGACGGCGGAAAGATTTTGAAATTATCCGCTGAAATAGGCCATTACATTGCCGATGCACATGTGCCGCTGCATGCCAGTTCCAATCATGATGGACAACATACCGGTCAAAAAGGAATTCATGGCTTTTGGGAAAGCCGCATACCCGAGCTTCTTGCGGAAAAGGAATGGGATTTTTTCATTGGCAAAGCCGACTACATAAAAAATACGCAGGATTTTATCTGGAAACGTGTGCTGGAAAGTGCGGCTGCAGCCGACACGGTTTTACAATTTGAAAAGGCCCTGTCGCTAAGGTTTTCACCCGATCAGCGTTATTCGTTTGAACCGAGGAATGGTATTATTCAGCGGCAGTATTCATCTGCTTACGCCAAGGCTTACGACGGTAGATTGAATGGCATGATCGAGAGAAGAATGCGACAATCCATTTATGCCGTGGCTTCTTTCTGGTACACTGCCTGGGTAGACGCCGGCCAACCTGATTTAGCTTCGCTGACAGCGGTCAGCTTTTCGGAAACGGAATTAAAAGAATTTGAAGAACTCAATAAGGCCTGGCGAACAACGTCCATCAAATCCCGTCC
>DASVSM010000033.1:0-2131 GCA_036388115.1 Flavisolibacter sp. | reverse complement strand
AGAAAAACTCCAGAGAATACGGCTGTTCAATACAGAACCCTTGGGCGCATCGGGATGCTTTTGGTTGTCGTGTGTGATCCTTCCGATAAAGCCGCCGGCCGTTTCATCAATGGCAAAATCCATCCAGTAGCGAAGGATGTCCTGCAGCTCTGTTTCTGCTTCTTTCTTGTATTGTGCTAAACTATCTTTCATAGAGAAAAAAAAACGGGCCATTCGGGAACGAATACCCGGTTTAAACGATTGCTTACGAGTGAATATGAGAAAAAGTTGACTGCTCTTTTTGTTTGGCAGCGACGGTTATGTTATGACTGATAATCGCTTTCAACGTTTCCACAGAAGAAGCGGACGTGAGGCCATCGGATGGTGTGTTCATGGCATAGTCCAGCAGTTGTTCAATGGTTGTTGTGGCCACATGCTGACGGGTATCCGACGAAGCATAATAAACGTAAACCGTTCCGTCATCATCGGCAATCCAGCCATTGCTGAATAATACATTCGATACATCACCAATGCGTTCCTCTCCTTCCGGCGCCATAAAATAACCCGCGGGTTTATAAATTACTTTGGTAAGATCCTGCAGATCTGTCATAAACAGGTACAGGGTATACCGCAGCCCCGCCGCAGTATTGCGAACGCCATGTGCCAGGTGCAACCAGCCTTTGTCTGTCTTAATGGGTGCAGGACCCAAACCATTTTTTAATTCATAAATGGTGTGATAAATTTTCGGATCGATCACGATCTCTTCATTAACCACTGCTTCTTCTATCTGGCTGCTTAATCCAAACCCGATACCGCCGCCTTTGCCAGTGGAAATAAATCCATCCTGCGGACGGGTGTAAAACGCATATTTTCCATTCACAAATTCAGGGTGTAAAACAACATTGCGCTGTTGGGGAGATGGCGTTTTTAAATCAGCCAGCCGATCCCAATGCAAAAGGTCTTTCGTACGAACAATGCCACATTGCGCAATGGCCGATGACTGATCATCGGGTGCAGCAGCAGGGTCCTTCCTTTCGGTACAAAACAAGCCATAGATCCAGCCATCTTCATGTTGAACCAAACGCATGTCGTACACGTTGGTATCGGGCTCGCTGGTTTGTGGCAGCGTCACCGGCTCATCCCAGAACTGGAAATTATCAATGCCATTCGGACTTTCGGCTATGGCAAAAAAGGATTTGCGGTCGGCGCCTTCCACCCTTGCCACGAGATAATATTTATCATTGAGTTTAATCGCTCCTGCATTAAAGGTGGCGTTAATGCCAAACCTCTCCATCAAAAAAGGGTTGGTTTTTTTATCCAGGTCGTATCGCCAGGAAAGCGGTGCATGTGCTGCTGTCAATACGGGATATGCATAGCGGCTGTAAACGCCATTTCCTACTTCTTCTTTCACGTTATTTCTGCTCACCAGTTCGGCATGTGCGCTTTGCAATGCTTTCAACCTTTTTTCAAATACTGTATTCATGCTCTTTTATTTTATTGCCTTTCGGCTCATTGGTTATCACGTCTTCGCCTTCATCCAGTTTGTTCCACCAGGTTTTTTTAAGAATGAGAACGATGATCGTTATTAAGACAAGTGTTATTGCTAATGGCAGTTGCATGCCCAATACAATGTACATGGGCAGAACGGTAAGACATAGTTGTGCGATAATGCCTAATACGACATTAAACATATCAAGGCCAAACCGTTTGTTAGGTTGAAAGGATGGATCTTCTGCCATCACTCTTGCATGCACAGGTTTCCAAAAACCCCACGGCCTTACGGTTTTGTAAAATTTATTTAATGTGGCTTCTTCTGTTGGCGGCGCTGTGTAAGTACCCACCAGACATCCGATGATTGACAAGGCAAATAACACCGGGAAGTAGTAAAGAAATTCGATGCCGGAGAAGAAGCGGGAGAAAATCAAAGCACCGGCAATACCCGTTAACATGCCATAGAAAAACCCGTTGGCATTAAAGCGCCACCAGTACCATTTCAACACATTGGCGGCAATGTAACCACCGTACAAGCCGGAGACGATCCACTGCAAAATATCGTTCACATCTTTTGCAAAAAAACCAAAGGTCACGCCTAACGCCACGACAATTACCCCGGTGATATAATTCATGGACATGATCTTTTTTGTTGAGGCAT
>DASVSM010000032.1:0-6113 GCA_036388115.1 Flavisolibacter sp. | reverse complement strand
TGATCCACCGGAAATATTGACTTCCCGTGTACCATACCCAACTGATGAAAAAATAAGGGTTGTAACATTGGCAGGAACACTCAGCGAGTAGCTACCATTTTCAGACGTGGTTGTTCCCCGTGCGGTCTGTCCTTGTATTGTTACTGAAACACCGGCGATTCCCCGCCCGGAGGAATCAGTTACCCGCCCGCTTACCACCTTGTCCTGTGCAGAACTTACAAAAGAAAACAGCAGAAAGAGGGGCAAGCCAATCGCATAGAGCAATTTTCTCAAATTCATAAGCAATCCAATTATTAGAGTTTAAAGAATAAAAGCAGTCTAATGTGTATTAAGGACACAATTTTAAAGTTTTTTTAAGTTATTCAAAAATTTCTTTGTGTTTTTTTGCCGAAAAATTTCTTTTTCAGATGATCTGGATCAAAAATTTTTTATACGGCAATTTTTTGTTCAACCCTGATGGCAAGCCTTCCGCTTTTTTTCAAACCAGAACGTAATTTGTAAAGTTTGCCAGGCCGGTGAGGTACATCCTCTTCCATCTGATTCAGATCAACCAGCCAGTCTTTTGCCATGATCCTTTTCCTGAAATTTCTTCTGTCTAAACCAATTCCTAAAATTGATTCGTACAGGTCCTGCAGTTCGCGCAGCGAAAATTTCTCTGCCAACAGGTTAAACACAATGGGATGCTCCATTACTTTTTCCTGTAGTTGCTGGAGGCAGGTGTCCAGAATGAGTTTATGATCGAAGGCCAGTCTCCTGATGTCGGCCACATTATGCCAGGCCACGTCATTGTCTGTGATTTGGACTTTATCGCTTTTACAATTGATCAGGGAAAAGTAGGCAGTGGTTACCACGCGGCCCGATGGGTGACGATTGATGTTTCCAAAGGTGTGTACCTGTTCAAGGTACACATCCTGCATGCCAGTGCGTTCCTGCAATACACGGTAAGGGGCGTCTTCCAGGTCTTCTTCCGGCTCTACCAGGTCGCCAAGCAAGGAATACAAGCCCTGGAATTCTTCCAGGTCAGATTTGATCAGCAGCACTTTCAATGCCTTATCCTGGTAACTGAAGATCACACAGTCAACGGATACAGCAATATTGAAATAGTCCTGGTGACTGATTTTTTCGATCGCAGCAGTCTTTAATTTTTGCATGTTCGTTTATTGAAGGGTTAACGAGATCGTTTTAGCTAGATCTTTTGTACGCACTTTAAGAAAATAAATACCGGAAGGTTTTTGTAAATGTGGCAAGCTGAGTACTCTTGTTCCGTTGGTTAAAAATCCATTGTAAACAGTGGAAACAAACTGCCCTACACTGTTGTATAGTTCAACAATTGTTTTTCCGCTTTGCGGGATTTTTATTTCCAAAGAATAAGCAGTGCCGACGAGCGGGTTGGGATATAGTTTTGCCTCCAGTGTAGCCCCGTTCCAGGGAACATTGGTTACAGGTGTGGACACGACATTGTTCACATTACGGTTGATATACACATGAAACTCTCCCGGCTGAAGGGTAAAGTTTTGTGCCGAACCAGTAGCCGGTTGTATGAAGTTTCCGAAATAGTCGTACCAGTTGCCGCCGGTGGGGAAGGTAACAGAACCGGTTTGTGGCACTACATCAAAATTGCCAATCACTACAAGGTCGGCCGTGTCATTAAAGCTTATGAGTTTAATCCATTTAAAGCCGCCGCTCAAGCTGCGTTCAATGGTTGCCGATTGAAACACGCCTTTATACCAGGGATGGTTGCGTAACCGGTTTAACTCGCTATAAGTGTTGTAA
Source organism: Flavisolibacter sp. (assembly GCA_036388115.1). Taxonomy (GTDB): domain Bacteria; phylum Bacteroidota; class Bacteroidia; order Chitinophagales; family Chitinophagaceae; genus Flavisolibacter. Next base: position 4,340 of record DASVSM010000032.1, on the reverse strand, counting down.
ACCTGCTGTCGCCTTGCTTCGGCTTTATAATCCCAACGAATAGGTTTTGCCTCGGTTTTTTTATCACAGTTGCCACTTTCGTCAGCATTGGATGACTGGTAGCAACGTGAAATGTCGTAACCCAGTTCACCAAACTGCCAAATCATTTTCGGACCGGGAATGGTAAGTAGAAAGGCCGCATTGAGCTCCATTCTTTTCAACGCCGTGGCCGTGTCTCTTACATTGTAGCTGCCCGATGCATTGCCATACCTGATGTTCTTGTAAACAATACGTTCTTCGTCATGGCTTTCCATAAAGCCCACTAGATGAGGGCTGTTAAAGCCTTTCGTTGTATGAATAACCCTGTCAAAATTAGAATTTGGAAGATGACCCATAGAAGCCTCCTGGTATTGTGTCCATACGTTTGACCACAACATCATTCCGTTATCGGCCAGTTCTTTTTCTTCATTGTCGGCACAGAAATGTTCCAGGATGATGTAGCTGTTCGGGTCAATGGCCTTAATGGTATTTACATAACCATTTATAATAGCAATCCGTGTAGCATCATAGGCGGAGAAAGCACCATCGTCGGAAGAAGGCTTTTGCGTCAGCCCCTTGGAAAAGTCAAAACGGTAGCCGTCAATTTTATATTCGGTAACCCAATGCTGCAACACACGGTTGAAGAAGTATTTGGTATCCGGGCTTTCATGGTTGAAATCTTCTCCAAAGCCAAATGCATGCGGGGCTACCGGGTTGTACCAGGGGTTGTTCGCCGGACGGTTGCTTTGCGGATTCCAATACAAATCCCGCAATGGCGAAGGGCCGTAAGTGTGGTTCAGAACGACATCCATGATCACCGCAAAACCATTCTTATGACAGGAGTCTATGAACTCTTTCAAGGTATTTTTCGGTCCATAGTATTTGTCCGGTGCAAAGTATTGAAAGGTGTTATAACCCCAGCTAAGGTTTCCTTCAAACTCCGTCCATGGCATGACCTCAATGGCGTTCACACCCAGTTTTTTCAGGTAGCTCAGCGTGTCTTTTAATGTTTTCCAGTCATGTGCCGCAATAAAGTCGCGGGTCAGCAATTCATAGATAACAAGGCCTCTTTTATCCTGCTTGGTGAAATTGTTTACGGCCCAATTGTAAGCCGGCTGCTGTGTTTGAAACACACTCACCATACCCGATTGCCCGGAAGGATAAGTTTTCAAATTGGGATAAGTTGCGGAGGTGATAGACGGATCATTTGAAGGGTCAAGGATCTTTTCCGCATACGGGTCGGCAACTTTAATGGTGCCATCCGCCACATACTGAAAAGCATACTCTGTTCCGGCCGTTAAGCCGTTTAAGGTTATCCAGAAGAATTTTCCATCCGGTGTTTTAGTCATCACTGTTTGCAGCCAGTTATTGAAATCGCCGGCAACTGTAACAAGATTTTTTCCGGGTGCACGAAGCACCAGCGTTACCGATGTGGGAGAAATGTAATTGATGCCGTCCTGCACACCGGCCGGCAATGGTGCTACCGGTATCGTTGTTGGTGTTACGAAAATATTGATCGTATCATATTTTGTTGCGCTACCGTCAGCCGCCTCCGCTACAATTTGCTGGTTACCCCCTACTGTTACGGACGAATTCCCTGAAAGCGTTGTTACATTACCCGCAGAAGTGGCTATTACGGTTCCATTGTGATAAAGCTTCATTGCCGAAGGCTTGTTAGCATCAGCAGAAATAGAAAAGTTAGTACCCACTGTCCATGTTTGTGGTTCGGGTGTGGGAACATATTTTGGCTCTCTTGGAGGCTGAGAAAGACGGACCGCCAAATTATTTGTATAAATGGGTATGTACATATCGCTGCCATCCGTATTACGCTGCGCCGTGCAGGTGGTACAATTTCCTTGTCTGAAGAGAATAGCAATATGTTTTAACTCTTCGCCTGCGGCAAGATTAAAAAATGTACGGGGGTTGTTGATGGTATACGTCCATTTGTTTGTGCCGGCCGGAGTTGCCTGTGCAGCCACTTCCGTTGAGCCCCATGTAAACGGCTCATGTAACCAATTAGCCGGTCCTGTGCTCAGGTTAGTGATGGCGCCAAGATGCACATACGCATTGCCGGTAAACCCCAATAATCCCTGGTTGCCCTTTGTGGCATCAACTGTTATGGTAATTGTTTCTGTTTCTTTTGGAAAAGCAGGTGTCCAGGTGAGCAATTGCGAATAAGAAAGAAGACCACACCAAAGTGCAGCAACAAGCAGCAGCAATCTTTTCATAAAATCAATTTCCGGGTTAAAGATAACAGGAATATGTACTTTCCACACATTAGCGTCGAAAAATTTTCGCCCCTATTTTTACAGCCATGAATAACGACAGAGTTAAGGCGCTGCAGCAAACGACCACTGAACTTTTAAAGAAGATTAAAGATGAAAAGCTGTCAACGGGTGACATTGAGTTACTAAGAGAAGTGCTGCGATTTCACGAACACCGTTATTATATCCAAAACGATCCGCTGGTTTCTGATTTCGAGTATGATAGTTTATACAAAGGGCTGGAAAGGCTGGAAAAGGAAGCGCCTGATCTGGTCGTGCCGGATTCGCCTACGCAAAGAGTGGCAAAGGGACTGACAAAAGATTTCCCGGCAGCTCCGCACCTGGTGCCTATGCTATCGCTGGATAATTCTTATAACAGCGAAGACCTGGTTGACTTTGACCGCAAGGCAAGGGAGCTAACGGGCCTGTCTGAAATTGAATACTGCGTTGAGCCAAAATTCGATGGTGCCAGCATTTCGCTTATTTATGAAGGCGATCATCTTGAACGCGGCGCCACCCGGGGCGATGGCGTTCGGGGCGATGATATCACCCCAAATATCAAACAGATAAGAACGATCCCGCTCTCAGCAAAATTTTCTGGCTATGGCTTGCAAACGGTGGAAATCCGCGGTGAGGTGTTGATCAATAAGAACAACTTCAAAAAATTCAATGAAGGATTAGCAGAACAAGGTTTGCCGCCTCTGGCCAATCCACGCAATGCGGCCGCCGGCACCTTGCGCATTAAGGACCCAATGGAAGTGCGCCGGAGAAACCTGGAAGCCTTTGTTTATCATGTGAGCTATTATGTAAGCAAAGAAGGCGTGCAGAAAACCGATGATGGATTGCAGATGACCGATGACAGTGGAGAAGTGCCTCCATCCATTATTGATCACCTGTCGTCCAGTCTTCTCACCCACTCCGGTACACTGGAGATGCTCTGGGAACTTGGGTTTCGCAGCCCTTCCAAAGAGAAGAAAGTGCTGAAAGGCATACAGGCGGTAATTGATTATTGTAATGAATTTGAAGTGAAGCGTGATGACCTGCCCTATGAGATTGACGGTATGGTGATCAAGGTGAATGACTTTGAGTTGCAGGATAAAATGGGCATGACAACGCACCATCCACGTTGGGCGATGGCCTTCAAGTTCAAGGCACGACAAGCCACTAGCAAACTGCTGCGTATTGAATACCAGGTGGGAAGAACCGGCAATATCGGGCCGGTGGCAAAGATTGAACCGGTGCATATTGGTGGCGTGATGGTAGGTTCAGTATCACTTTTTAATGAAGATGTCATTCGTGAAAAAGATATTCGCATTGGCGATACGGTGTTGGTGGAAAGAGCCGGTGATGTGATCCCCTACATCGTAAAACCACTGACTGAACTACGCACAGGTGAAGAACAACCGATTGAATTTCCTAAGTGCTGTCCTTCTTGTGGTGATGAAATTGTACGCACGGCCGAAGAAGCAGCCTGGCGCTGTGTAAATATCTCCTGCCCTGCACAGGTACTGGAAAGGCTCATGCACTTTGCTTCGAAGGATGCGATGGATATTCGCGGACTTGGCGGAGCCAACATTGAAAAGCTTTATAAGCTTGGTTTGCTGACCTCCATCCCGCAGATCTATCAACTAGACTATGAAGCCATTAGCAAGATGGAGGGTTTTGGAGAGAAATCAATTACCAATTTGCAAACGGCAATCAGCAACTCAAAAAGTCAGCCACTGCACCGTCTGATCTATGCACTTGGCATTCGCTTCGTGGGCGAAACCATGGCAAAAATTCTGGCGAATTCTGTTAGCCATTTAACGGAACTGAAAGATTTTGATGAAGAGAAGTTGAAGACGCTGGAAGACGTTGGGCCCAAGGTCGCGGGCAGTGTTGTGCAGTTCTTTAACAACAAGGACAACCTGAAAATGATTGAAGAGCTTGAAAGCTTGGGTCTACAGGTAAAGAATGAAAAACGGGAAACAAGAGCTGATGGCAATCTTGAAGGACAAACATTTTTGTTTACGGGCACACTGCATAAACTAAAAAGAAGTGAAGCAGAGGAATTAGTAG
>DASVSM010000031.1:0-5702 GCA_036388115.1 Flavisolibacter sp. | reverse complement strand
CTGTTTATTGGCTGCTTCGATGGGCAGATTTTCCTTTGCTTCATAGCCTCTTACCTCGTATGATGAAATCCCTATCACTGGTATGACATCTGGCTTTGTATACTTTATGGAATTATTAATTAGATTTTGAAATAACTGCTGAAACTGCCGCCTGTTTCCACGCACTTTAGGCAGTAGTTCAACTTTAAACTTTGCCCCTTTCTCTACTATGTCAAGCTCAAGGTCTTCTAACACCTCTTTTACTTGTTCATTTAAATCAATTTCAGATGTTTCTCCTGTACCCTTACTAATATACGAAAAGGTCAAAAGATCTTCTATGAGCGCTACCATGCGACCCGTTGATTTCCTTATACGATTAAATAGTTCCTGCTGGCGTTCAGTCAGTTGTTCCCATAGCTCCTTCTCTAATCTGTCTACAAAAACACCTATCTTTCTTAACGGGGCCTGTAAGTCATGAGAGGAAGCATATGCGAACTGCTCAAGACTGGAATTTGATTTAAGTAATTCATTGTTGCTGCTATCAAGTTTTGAATTAATACTCCGGGTTTCTTCAATTTTATTATTTAATTGTTCCAGATATTTTTTCTTGTCAGTTTGGTCCTGTGTGACTTTTATAAAACCGATATGGTTTCCTTCTTCATCAAGAACCCGGGTTAAGACGACAAATGCCCAGAATAATTCTCCATTCTTTTTTCTACGCCAGTTTTCGCTTTCATATCTACCTGTTTCTTTCGCTAGTTGCCTTTCTTTTGCAGGCACATTCTGTTCTCTTAAGAAGTCAGGAAAAAGAATAGCAAAGTTTTGCCCTATAGCTTCTTCAGCTGCATAACCTTTCATTAATTCACATCCAATATTCCATGTTTGGATAATACCATTAGTATCCAACATAAAAATCGCAAATCCTTTCACCTCAGATATTGCGTCAGGAAAATAAGATTCCAGCGGCTTATCGCTCATTTCATAATAGATTTATTATAAATTGACGCATCAAATTTATATGCCAATATTTTATTTGCCCATACAAAAACAGGTAATTGTAATATAATCTGTATGAGCGTTTAGGTAGCCGGGTATAGAACAAACTTCAACATCGTAAGAAGGAATTCTTTCATTAAATTTTTTTACCTTTTGACTTGTTTGTGTTGCCGGCATAAAGGCTGTGCTGGAGGGTCTGAATTATTACTGATAACCACCTCTTCTTCCAATTATAATCTCCTACTTTCAACTGCCTTCTCTTTGGCTGAGCATTGACGTTGAACAAAACGATTTGCGTAAATCATTCAAAGCCTTTTCCACAAAAGTTCCAAAATAATGCTTCAGCGAAACGCTTGCAGCACGCCGGCGCTAAAAGAAAATAGTTGAAGAAAATGCATTATTTTTTTTCGAAACGGCTCAGTTTTTTTGTAACGATTGGCACCGTTTTTTGGGCCACCATTATTGGGTAAAGAAGCAAAGCTTAATCGTTTGTTGATAAAATTCTTTCGCTACAAATAGAAATTTCATGATTAGCCTGTGCATGCTTAGCCTCTGTTTAGTACCCTTTCTGCAAATTCCACATTCGATAAAAAGGCATTTGTAACGATTGGTCACCAGTAAAAAGATTGACACATATGAAAGCATCAGCGGGAAGTTTAAAAGGGTTGGACTGGGCTAATTTATTTATGGCAGATGTAAAAGATGGAGTAGGCGTTTACCTGTCTGTTTATTTGTTGACTGTCAAAAATTGGGAACCTGATGAAATAGGATTGGTAATAGCTGTACCCGGTATTGTAGGTATTTTGGTACAACCGCCTGCCGGAGCGCTGATAGACAGAACAAAGTATAAACGATTATTGCTCAGTACCGCTTCCGGTATTATAGCTGCCTGCTGCCTGGCTGTTATTTTGTTTAGTTCATTTCTTCCGGTATTCTTGTCACAGGCTTTGGTCGGTTTTGTTCAAAGCGTTTATTCTCCATGTGTGGCGGCTATTACGCTCGGTATGGTGGGCCATGCTCTTCTTTCTAAAAGGATAGGGCGAAATGAAAGCTTTAATCATGCGGGAAACATGATGGCTGCCATCTTCGCCGGTCTCATAGGCAGGTTTATATCGTACGAAGGCATCTTTTACTTCTCCATTTTTCAATGTGTTTGTTTAATAATAGCCATCATGTTTATTAAGGAGCGGGATATCGATCATGAGTTGGCAAGGGCCGCCGAGACCACAGAACCCGCCGGTTCAAAAACAAATGGCATTAGGGAATTGTTTCGCAACCGGAATATTGTCTTTTTCACCATTGCGATGGGTTTGTTCCACCTCGCCAACGCAGGCCTGTTACCATTGGTGGGGCAGAAAATGGGATTGCTCGATAAACAAAACTCTTCACTATATCTTTCGGGGGCTATAATTGTGGCACAGGGCGTCATGGCATTTGTGGCCACTTACTGTGGAAATGTTGCCGAAAAAGGTCGAAAAAAATTGATGATAGTGGCGTTTCTGCTTTTGCCGGTCAGGGCGCTGTTATTTGCATTTATCGATCAGCCATTTGTGCTTACTGCCATCCAATTGATAGATGGGATTGGCGCGGGTATTTTTGGCGTGGTAAGTATTTTAATGATTGCAGATTTAAGCAAGGGTACCGGACGGTTTAACCTGTTGCAGGGTATTGTCTATTCCTCCATAGGACTTGCCGCTGCCTTAAGTAATGTTATTGCCGGATTTATTGTCAAGCATTTCAGTTATGCCTGGGGCTTCGCTTCCCTGGCAGCTTTAGGTGTGTTAGGATCGCTCTTTTTCATGCTCTATGTACCTGAGACAAAAAAAATCGATCCTGCTAAGGAAGGGCCACCGGCAATGGTACCGGCTCTTTAAAACGTTCAGGACGACAACTGGAGTAAATGATAATATTTTTTGCAAATAATCCGCTTCCAGTATAGGCAACCGATTTTGCTCCACTTAAGCGACATTATCTTTTAAATAAATGAAAGCTATTTCGGTAGCTTTCATTTATCCATAGTTCAGTCGAAAAATATAGACCTCAAAAAATCGAACTTTTTACTGCTCAGCTTTACACTGTAATACTTAATAAAGAATACAAATCCCATGAAACTGATGCAAAGGGTTCAGGTTTTTCAACCTTGGGCTACTTTTTATTAGGATTGATTTTAAGTCGTTCCGTTGTTGCCAGAAAGTTTATTTATGAACGATTAATAATAAAACACTGATAGGGTTGGAAGTACCTTCCAGGGAGTGATATTTTCCATTAATCAATAGGCAGGTATATTTTAAATGTTGCACCTTTTCCTGGCTCACTTTCGGCAGTGATCAAGCCATTGTGGTTTTCTATTACTTTCCGAACAATGGAAAGCCCGACTCCTGTACCTCTGTAGTCTAAATTGCCATGCAGCCGCGTAAAGACATTAAATATGCGCTCAACATCTTTTTGCTCAAAGCCAATTCCATTGTCGCTAACATTGACCAGGTAATAGTGTTTTTGAGGAAACTGTGATGTGATCTCCTGGTCCTTTCCTTTGACTTTTTCTCCGGTGATTTTAATTTCAGGAACGATACCTGATTGGCCATATTTTAATGCATTCCCGATAAGGTTTTGAAAAGCTTGTTGCAACTGCCGGTGATGTCCTTGAATCGCGAATAGTTTGGCTACCGATACTTTTGCGCCTTTTTCTTCTATTTCCAAATCAAGATCATTCAGAACAAGGTCTATGATCCCGTTGAGGTTTACCTCCTCAAAAGTTTTTGGACGCAGGCTTACCTGTGAGTAGGCAAGCAAATCGTCAATCAGTGAACTCATGCGCTTTGTTGCCAACTCCATCCGATCGAAAGTCTTTGTTTCTTCTTCGCCAAGCCGGTCTTTTAAAACATTTTTAAGCCGATCGCTAAAAAAATGGATTTTCCGGATGGGTTCTTTCAGGTCATGTGAAGCCGCATAGGCAAATTCTTCCAGGTTTACATTGGACCTTTTGAGTTCGCCAACCGTTCTTTCCAACTGTAGCTGCGCTTCTTTTATGGGAGTGACGTCGGTAAAAATATGAATCAGGTGATCATTGTCCATTTTAGAAATCGTCAGCTCCAGCCATCTCCCTGTTACGTCTAAAAAATACTGAATAAACGAAGGTTCACCCGTGTCTAATGTTTTTAAACACGTCTGGCCGTAAGGAGAACCTAAAATATGGGGGTCAAGCTCTGTAGCTGTTTTACTTAAAAAAACATCCCTTGGAAGACCTATAAATCTTACGGCGGCATCATTGGCAAGAATGGTTGTTGCATCAATGACATGCCCTTTTTCATCCCTGATCATTTCAGTAACTGAAATACCATTAGAGGAGTTTTTTAGTACATTGTCAAAAAGGTTTCGCTGATTTTCAAGCTCCATTGTGCGGGTGCGTACTTTTTGTTCCAATGAGGCTTCCAGTTGCTTTTGTTCCTCAATATCCGTATTGGTACCAATCCATTGCAGGATCCTGCCTTCGGCATCCAGTACAGGGTAGGCCCTTGTTAAAAACCAGCGGAAGTGGCCATCCTTTCCGCGCAAGGGAAAAGTAAGCTCTATCGGTTCTGGTTTGTGCCAGGCTTCTTTTACAAAATCCACCACTCTTTGGATATGATCAGGATGATGTACTTTTTGCCATCCCCATCCCTGCATTTCCTCCAATGTTGTACCGGTATATTCGTACCACCGGTTGTTGTACCAGTATATCCATCCATCAGCATCAGCTGTCCATGCCAATTGAGAAATGGAGTTAGCCAAGGTTCGAAAACGTTGTTCATTTTCTTCAATTTTCTTGCGGGCGGTTACTTGCTCCGTTACTTCAATGGCCACGGCAATGATTCCTGGAATGCTTCCGTTACCATCCCGGAAAGGCTCATATACAAAGTTGATGTAGACAATTTCTACATTGCCGTTCCTTACTAAAGTAACTGGCCGTTCAACGGCTGAAAACGTCTCACCTGTAGTGTAAACATGTTGCAGTACTTCTTCCAGGCCCTGATTCCGGGCCTCCGGCAACCCTTCAAAAACAGCCTTATGCAACATCTCATCTTTGCCTTTTCCCCATAGTTCATACATGCGGGCATTTGCCACTTCAACTACGAATGAAGGACCTTTGAGGATACACATAGCTACCGGCGCCTGAAGTATGGTATTGCGCAGGTTTTTTTCACTCTCCACCAGTTTTTGTTTGGCTTCAACCTGGCCGGTAACATCTGAGGCTAATACCAACACACCTGAAATGGTTCCGTCGGCTTCGCGGTAGGGCTGATAGGTAAAGTTGAAATAAACAGTTCGCTTTTTTTCACCTTCTTCATTGAAGACCGCAGGTACTTCGGACCCCAGGAACGGTTCTCCTGTATGGTATACTTGCTGTAACAATTCCAAAAATCCCTGGCCTTTCATCTCCGGAAGTATTTCCAGGAATGTTTTCCCAATGGCGGTTTCATCAGTCTTCCATAAATCAAGTAATGCCTTGTTGGCCACTTCCAATACCATATCTTCTCCTTTCAGGATAAGAATGGGATCTGCTGCCTGTTCGACTACATTTCGAAACTTTTGCTCTTGTTTGATCTTGGCGGTAACGTCCCGGAAATACCAGGCCCACCCATAATACAACCCGTTTTCCGCCACAATGGGGGTGCCATTTCGTTCAATCATCCTTCCGTCTTTAAACGGAATTACGTCATAGCTTTTTTGCTTTCGGTTAGTATAGA
>DASVSM010000030.1:0-1591 GCA_036388115.1 Flavisolibacter sp. | reverse complement strand
GTACGTGTAGCGGCATTTGCGTTTGTTGTTTTTCTTTGCGGCAATAACCAATGTAGCCCGTAGCTTCAACAATTAAGACGCGTTTGCGCGAAGGTAATCGTCTGGTAGCATCAAGCTAGATCTCTAAATATTCCGGCGCATTTACTTTTCGATCGGGCACGGTCGTTTCCAGCTCCTGGTGGTAAACGCCGCTGGGAATAATGCCGCAGCCGCCGTATTTTTTCATCACCCGCAATTCAGCCAGCACATCTTCGCCGCAGTGTTTTTCTGGCAGGTCTCTCCAAAATTCAAACGCGCCTACGTCCCGCAGCTTCTGCGTATCGTACATCACACAGCCACCGATCCAGGCAATTTTATAAGGAATGGGATTGTTAGGCCGCGCCCTGAATTTTTGTTCAACATGGTAAATGTTAGCTGCGTTATGAACTTTATATCTTTCCCACTGCTCGCTTTTCGGACGAATGGTTTCCGGAACAATATCCCCCTTCCAAAACTCAATTTCCTGCTGGTGCGGACGAACATCATTTTTATAACTTAAGCCAATAACTGCGCAACCTACAAAGCCTATTCCTTCGTTCTCCAGGGTTTGCTTCATATTCCTGACCACGTAGTTATCCAGCACCAGGTCGTCGTCAATAAAAAGGCTGTAGGTAGACGACGAATGGTCTAAAAGAAACTGTCGTTGCTGTGCCATTCCCCGTGCAGGCAAATTTTTAAGAATAGACACCGTATGCCCTTTTATTTCCAGTAATCGTTTAATCGTCTGCACCGTGTCATCCTCTTCCAAAGCGTTATCGGGCGACTGGTCAGAGATGATTACGTCAAAATTTGTTTCGGTTTGATAATACAAACTGGTTAGGGTAACAGCCAGTGCTTTTACTCTTTTATAGGTTGGTATCAGAATGCTTATTTCCTTGCTCATGTTCACTCCATTTTTGTACTTCAATTCCTTTCAAAAGGGCAGCCTCGTTGTACAGTAACTTGCTGTTTCATTCCGATATTAAAATAATTGCGCCTACATTACTACCCCTGTTTCCACCTCGTGGTTAATGTCGCGAATTCTGTTTATTATCTGCGTAGTCGAATGCTCCTCCAAATAGGGAACAATCTTTACCTGGCAGGCGAGCTTCTTCAACAAAGGTGCTTCCGGTATTGAATTTTCAGAATAATTTCCACCTTTTACAAATACATCGGGGTGCACTTCCTTTATCAACTGCACCGGGCTTTCTTCTTCAAAAGCCGTTAAATAATCCACGCTTTGCAGTCCTGCTAAAACCGTGATCCTATCTTCCAGGTTATTGATCGGTCTCTCGGGACCCTTTAATTTTCTAATGCTGTTGTCGTTGTTAACCCCAACTATTAAAACATCTCCGGCTTCCCTTGCTTTGTTCAAAAGCGTAATGTGCCCTTTATGGATAATATCAAAACATCCATTGGTAAATACTATTTTTTTGCCTTGTTTTTTCAGGTCGCGAACTATTTCGCTTAACTGCTGGCTGTCTACAATAAACTTTGGCACCCGGTTGAAGTAAGCTTTCAACTCGCTGTTTGTGCAGCCAACTGTTCCGTCTTTCTGAACGACTACTGCCGC
>DASVSM010000029.1:0-2302 GCA_036388115.1 Flavisolibacter sp. | reverse complement strand
AGTCTTTATACCTATAGCCTTGGGCGACTCAACACAAATGTATTTGGCGGCAACATAGAAGTGGACGACCTGCAGATTCGCATTGACAGTAACCGCTATACTTTACTGGAAACGCAGAAAGCCTTACCTGCTTTAGTAATGCAACTGAACGTAAAGAAGGCAAGCATCAAAGGCATTGGCATTTTCTCGCTGTTGTTTAATAAGAAAATAAAGATCGAGGAAATCTCTTCCGAGCAGGCCGACATCACACTTCTTCGCAATTTTAAAAAAGAAGACAGCAGCACTGCCGTTACACGAAACAAAGTCCCTTTATGGAAGACGGTGCACTCCAAAATAAAAGACATTACGGTCGATAAGATCAGGTTGGACGGAATAAAATTGCTCTACCAGAACACCGAGGAAATTGATGCCGCTAAGCTGCAGTTTGATCGCTGTGACGCTGTATTTGAAAATATTCGCATCGATAGTGCGGCCATTGCCGATACGAGCAGGATCGGGTATGTTGAAAATTTCTCTCTCCGGTTCAGTGCCCTGCAATTCCGGACACCTGATTCTGCCTATAAACTTGCAGCACACCTCTTTGCCTATAATTCAGCCACCCGCTTATTGCAGATCGACAGTTTTAAAATTCAACCTACGCTGGGAAAAGAAGCCCGTGTGGACAGCCTTCGGACATCGTGGTACACTGCGTCATTTGACCGGGTTAACTTTATGGGCCTCCGTCTTGACCGCTACCTGCGATTGAACCGGGCGGAAGCTGACAGCGTCATCTTTCAGAATCCAAAACTGGAAATCTACCAGGACAGGTTGGGTTTAAAAAGTTACAAGAGTAAGATCGGACAATATCCGCATCAGCAACTGCTCAAGGCAGATGCGACCATCGACATTAAAAAATTCATTGCCTTGAAGATGCAGATTGATATTACGGAAAAGCATGAAGAAACCCGCAATGAAGGCACAATTGACATAAGAGACCTGAACCTTTCGGTACAAAACATCGTGAATGATCCGGTGCTTATCCGGCGAAACCCGGTTGCCACGGCCAGCGCTTCCGGACGGATCATTGGCAGTCCTATTCAGGCTGATTTCCGGTTTTACCTTGATTCAACAGAAGGAGAGTTTGATGCAATGGGGAGCCTCAGCAACGTAACCGCCAGGCAAATCAACCCCATCTCACTGGCGCTGGCAAATATTGAGGTGCCTTCGGCAAATATTGACGCCATCAGGTTTTTTGTGAGGGGAGAAGATTATGGTGCCGATGCTGATATCCAGATGCGCTATTCCAATCTTTCCATTGTTTTTTTAAAGCGGGATAAAATAACAGGAGACATCTCCACACGTGGCTTTCTTACCAAGTTGCTGAACCGCTACGCAATGTACACATCCAACCCGGCCAGCGGAACGGAACGACAGGCTTACGGCATTAAAACATCCCGGTTAACAACGCAGAGCTTTTTTGGCGTGATCTGGCAGGCAGTGTTTGCCGGCATGCAGCAAATCATTCTGAAAACCGGATAGGCTGCGGCATTCTTTTCGAATAGTTTTTCAAAACATTTTTATGGCAGGGAAAGAAAACAAAGGTGGTATTCTAACCAATTCAGAAGTTGAACAGGACAACAAAGTGAAAGGCAAGCAGGAAGGCGCCTACCATGGATCGCAGGATACCGGCGATAAAGTAGTAAGGCAAAGAGGAAACGATGTACAACAGCGCGATGGTATGCCTGCAGAGGAACAAAGTGAGGAAGAATAAGGGCAGCCTAAATTCCTCACTACTGTCCGGGTTATAGGCATCATTCTTGGTCTATGCAGGATGAACCAAAAATGTAGAGTTATGGAAGTTACAGCAGCTGTGTTGTATGGTGGTCACCTGGCACATTACGATGTTCAGGTTGAAAATGGAAGAGAATGCCTTGCTCAGCTTTCCAGTTTTAGCGGTAACCCGTTGCAACTGCCACCCAGTACAATCAAATTACGGAAAGAAGGACGTCATTGGGTAAGTAATGGCGTTGATAATCGTTTGTCGGATGATTTGGGCTACGCCGTGGAATTAAAGGCAAAGCCAATATTAGACGGCCGGAGAAGAGAAGGCGGCCACCCGGCGGAATAGATTGAAAAAGACCTGGATAATTCCAGGTCTTTTTTTATTTTCTTCAAAAGGTTTGTTTTTAAAAGCAGGCGTATCTGGCCGATAGAGGATGCAGTTAATAAATGCTATCGTATTTGTGCCGGCAATAAAACTTTGAAAGATGCTCCTTTTCCCGGTTCGCTTTCTGCCCAAATAACCCCATGGTGATTATCTACC
>DASVSM010000028.1:0-3355 GCA_036388115.1 Flavisolibacter sp. | reverse complement strand
CCTGTTGCCAAACACACTGCCAATATTAATGATAGCCCCCGGTGTTTGTTGCTTTTTTAATTGTGCTGCTGCTGCCCTGCTTCCGTACACCGTTCCCCAAAAATTGGTTTCAAACATGCGCCGCATGTCAGCAATGCTCACCTTATCCGTCTCTCCAAAAATGGAGATACCTGCGTTGTTCACCCAGGTATCAATCCGGCCAAAACGGGCTACGGTTTCGCTTACAATCTTCCAAACATCTTCTTCCACGCCAACATCAGCCCGAACGTAGATGGCGCTGCCGCCGCTTTGGTTAATCATCTCCGTTGCCTGGCGGATGGCCTCTTCATTACGGGCAGCTAACACAACAGACGCACCTTGCCTGGCTGCCATTCTTGCCGTAACAAGGCCTATACCACTGGATGCGCCGGTAACAACAATCACCTGTTGATTCACTGGTTTAAGTTTAAGTTTCATCTTTTCAGTTTTTGCTTTTGGTTATCTGAATTATTTTTGGAAACATGCAGTAACCAAACAAGAAATGATCCATCTGTATAAAGAAGAGATGAATAATTATACAGATGATCTAAGCGGTTATGAATAAGTGAAAATGAAATGCGCTGTGTAAAAACAAATGACGAAAATTGAAGTTTCGGTGCCGGTACAACCATTTGTTTTCTGTTAACTGCAGCCTGCGCCGTATCATGCTAGCCTGTAAGTCTATACCGTTCTTTGTTGCAGTGATTGCTTTCCTCGACCCCGAAACGGAAAGCGCTGAGGCACCCGGCGCATCAATCTGTTACGATTTTGAATTTTATGAAGCAAGCGGGTAAGGCATCCGTATTGTGATCATTCTACTTTCTTAAAAAATCCTTTCTTTGCTTCAATGGCCCAGGATCAAAAACAGGAAGCAATTATTAACGCCGCCATCAAACGCTTTGCGCATTTCGGTGTGGCTAAAACAACAATGGCGGAAATTGCTGCCGACCTTTCTTTTTCCAAAGCCTCCCTCTATTATTACTTTCCCGATAAGCTGAACCTGTATGCAGCCGTTTTCAAAACCATTACCGAAGCAGGCGTTGCGACAGATGATGCGGAGTTGGCCAGCAAAACGGATCCTTTCGAAGCCATTTTATTCTTCCTTGAAAAAAGAACCGAGTTCATTATCAAATACCACAACATTCTTGAATACTTAAAAACGTTCAGTCCTTCAACCATTCCTGCAGAGTTACAGCCGGTCTTTGCTCAATTAAAAAAGAGAGAACTACAGCGCCTGACCAACATCATTGAAAAAGGCGTTACGGCAGGTTTGTTTAAGATTAAGGATGCGAAGAAAACAGCTGAGCTTTTTTTTGATTTTCTCGAAGGCTTCCGTACTTCTTTCCTTGTGAACAGCCCCAATTTCTTCCCCGACAAAAAACAGTTCCAGGCCATCCTCAAAAAAGAATCCGAATTCTCCACTATCTTTTTCAATGGCTTAACAATCGAAAAGCGGTAGCTATATTTTTTTGTCTTACTTTTGACTTTTAAATACAAAAAGTCAGATAGTCAAAAAGTCAAGATGAAAGTGGAAAGCAACGTGAAGCAGGATCAGATTGTGGAAGCAGCCCTTCGGCGGTTTTCACATTTCGGGATTGGCAAAACCACTCTGACGGAAGTAGCAGATGACCTGGCAGTAACAAAACAGGTTCTTTCTTACTACTTCCCCGATAAACAAAGCCTGGTGAATGCCGTCATCGAAAAACTAACAGTAGAATATGGGAACAGCTTAAAAGCAGAGATGGAAAATTCCGGATCGGTGGGAGAGGCGCTATTGAAATTAACGGAAGTAAAAGGTCTTTTTTTCGAGAAATATTTTATGCTCATTACCCAGGCCGAACACCTGGAGTTTGTAAAGCACAGGTCATACAATAGCTGGAAGAAATTCCTGGCAGATAAAGAGTCAGGGTTTTTGGCAAAGCTGTTTGAAAACGGTGTACAAGCAGGCGAATTAAAGCCGCTTGATGCGCAGAAAACAGCCGAACTACTGTTGGAAACGCTCTATGCTTTTTCCAGGTGCGTGAGGGACAAAGGCGCCTTGCCTGATGCAGAAGCCTTCCGGGAAGTGGTGCAAAAACAACAGGAAGTCATTCGCTTATTCTACCAGGGATTAAAACGGGAAACATGGGTGAACTGATACTGACGAAAGCAAAAGAGCTTTTCTTTTCCTACGGATTAAAAAGCGTGTCGATGGACGACCTGGCAAAGCTTGCCGGCATCTCCAAGAAAACCATTTACCAGTTGTTTGAAGACAAGCAGGCATTGGTAAACACCATTGTTGATGATCTAATAAAATGTCATCATCAGCTCTTTAAAACTTGCCAGATGCATGCAAAGGATGCCATTGATGAAGTGCTGATGCAATCGGATAAGCCTTTGGATACATGGACTTCGGTGAATCAAAGTTTCTTTCATGAGCTGGAGAAATCGTTTCCGGAAACATGGGCCGCAATTGAGCAGCATAAGCAAAAAGTTGTTCTTCCCGGGATTACCAAAAACCTGGTAAGAGGGATAGGGGAAGGGCTTTATCGCGAGGATATTGATGTACCCTTTATTGCGGACATCAGGCTGCACCAGTTAAGCAATGTTTTACAGCCCGGCGCATTCACCAATAGAAAGTTGAGTGTAACGCAATTAATAAATGAATTAACCGCCTTTTACCTGCATGGTATCACAACTACAAAAGGAAAAGGCTTACTCAATAAATATTTAAAGAACAGAAATGAAAACAGGTCAATTAAATAACAAAACGAAAAGCATAAAGCGGTGGTCGTTGCTGTGTCTGTTTGCGTTTGCAACATTATTTGCAACAGCCCAACAGCCCGTGCAACTGAACCTGAAAGATGCCCTGAAGTATGCATTGGAAGCTAACCAGAATGCCCGCAAGGCGAAACTGGATGTAGAGAACAGCGAGTACAAAATTGATGAAGTACGTGCAAGAGCATTGCCCCAGATCAATGGTTCGGCGGCTTTGACGCACAACCCTTTGTTGCAGATGAGTGCTCTGCCAAACATCTTTGGTGCAAACCCCAACCCGAACGAAACTATCCTGATTGCCTTTGGACAAAAATGGAATGCAAATGCCGGCTTATCACTCACACAAAACCTGTTTGATAAATCGGTATTCACGGGTTTGGATGCGGCTAAAGCAACAAGGGAGTTTTACAAGCTCAGTGCCCAGTTAACCGAAGAACAGGTGATTGAACAGGTAGCTACCAACTACTACCAGGTGTTGGTGCAACGCCAGCAGATTGGAGTAGTGGATTCAACCATTAAGAACACGCAAAAAGTGCAACGCATTCTACAGGGACAATACAATAATGGATTGGCCAAGAAG
>DASVSM010000027.1:0-2452 GCA_036388115.1 Flavisolibacter sp. | reverse complement strand
AGGCGCATGCTGAAATTGATGCGTTAGGAAAGATCATCCGTAATAATTTTGGAGAAACGCTGGAAATGTTCGTTCATAGCGATGGTTGTCTTTATTTTCAATGCCACATTTGTAAAAAGAAGGATTGCCCTGTCAGGCAGCATGATTTTAAAGCAGTGATCGACTGGAATCTTGACAACGCCCTGCAGAATGAAAAGCATGGCTATCGGGATTTAACAGAGCAGCAGGCGCAATCAGAAGAATAAAATGTTCGCTATCTAAACGGAAAATTATTGCATGAAAACAATCACTATCTGGAAGGGCGCCAAAGCCTACGATTCATTTAAAGAAAATTCGAAAATTGAAATTGATGGAGGTGGCGGCTTTAATCCAAAGGCTTTGTTATTAAGCGGACTGAGTGCTTGCAGTGCCATAGATATAGTGGAGATTCTTGAAAAGATGCGGGTTCCTTTTGCTAATTTGGAAGTGGATGCGGAGGCCGAACAAACAGACGAACATCCACGGGTTTTTAAAAGCATCCACCTGACGTACCGGGTGACAACCGAAGAAGAAAACCGTGATAAGGTGAAGAAGGCTGTTGATCTTTCCCTTGAAAAATACTGTGGCGTTGCGGCCATGCTGAAAAAGAATTCGGCGATTATGTACGATATTGTGCTGACACAGGAAACCATTTCTTAATAACAAAAATAATTTATGAGCTTACGTTTAGGCGACCAGGCACCCAACTTTAAAGCACAAACCACAGAAGGGGAAATTGATTTTCACGAATACCTCGGTGCCGGCTGGGGAGTCCTGTTTTCGCATCCCGCCGATTATACGCCGGTGTGTACAACCGAGCTGGGACGAACAGCTTTATTGAAAGAAGAATTTGCCAAACGCAACGTGAAGGTATTAGCGGTTAGCGTTGATCCGTTGGACAAACATTTTGGCTGGCGTGCCGATATCAACGAAACACAAGGCTGTAATGTTGATTTTCCCATCATTGCAGACGAAAGTCGCGAAGTGGCAACATTGTATGATATGATTCATCCCAATGCATCGGCTACTGCTACTGTACGTTCGCTGTTTATTATCGGGCCGGATAAACTGGTGAAGCTGATGATCACTTACCCTGCTTCCACCGGAAGAAATTTTCATGAAGTGTTGCGGGTAATTGATTCGCTCCAGTTAACGGCAAAACATAGTGTAGCTACACCTGCCAACTGGCAGCACGGAGAAGATGTGATTGTAGTGCCGGCCGTTTCTACGGAAGATGCTATTAAGAAATTTCCAAAAGGTGTGAAAGTTGTAAAGCCGTATTTGCGGTATACGCCGGTGCCGGACGAAACACAGAATTAGAATTAAGCAATTGAACCGATAAACAAAAAAGAGTCATGGATGTGACTCTTTTTTGGACCAGAGGCCGGAATATCTATTTGGCGTCTGTTGCGTCGCACAGCGTGTACGGTTGGTAATTCTATTGAGCACCTCACCCCTGACCCTCTCCATGAGGAGAGGGAGCACCACCGCACAGACACTGGCTTGCGCAATCATTTCTTTCCCATTTCAATCTGCCTGCTATCATTCCACCTCTTTCCTTGTCATCCCGAGGCACGAGGGACTTTGCACTGTAGTTTGAAGTATGGCTGTAAATAATGAATGATTGCTTTCCTTTCTTACAGCAGAAAGCAAAGATGCTTCGTTCAGCAGGACAAGCAAAAATCATTACTATAGTGAACAGGCTGAAAGCTGATGGCTGATTGCTCAAAGTTCATTGCTAACTGCTGCTATTTTTTAGCCTGCTTACTCAACTGGTTAATCGTTGCCCGTAAGTCTTTCGGCAACGGCGCTTCCAGTTCTACTTTTTCTCCATTCAATCCTTTAAAAGACAGTTTTGCAGAATGCAAGGCAAGGCGGTTTAAGATGGGTCGTTCCTCCAACACATCCTGCGAAAGTTTAAACTTGCTTTTGATCTGTGAGATGAAAACAGATTTCCCATCGCCATACAAAGGATCACAAACAACCGGATGGCCAAGATGCTTCATGTGCACACGGATCTGGTGCGTACGTCCGGTAAGAATCTTAAACTGCACCCAGGAAAACAGCCGAAAGCTTTCCAGCACTTTGAATTCGGTAATGGATTCTTTTCCTTTCCGCCACACGGTCATAACGCCTTTCTTGTTCGGATGTTCGGCAATTGGTTCGTTAATGGTGCCTTCCTGTTCCACTGGCTTGCCCAATACAAGGCCATAGTAGATCTTGTCTGTTTCTCTTCCTTCAAACTGTTGCGATAGATGTTTATGCGTTTGCTCATTCAAGGCAAAAACAACAATGCCACTTGTGTCCCTGTCCAGCCGGTGTACGGTGAAGATGTCACCGAAGGCCATCTTTAAAACTGTTTTCAGTGAAACATCCTTTCCTTCCCTGTCAGGTATCGTCAACAACCCGGATGGCTTGTTGATAGCAACGAAAT
>DASVSM010000026.1:0-2288 GCA_036388115.1 Flavisolibacter sp. | reverse complement strand
TTTGCAATTTTTGTCTCATCTCTTTCGCAGGTTTTTTTCCGGTGCACTTTCCAGTTTTGCCGCAGCACAAACTCCCGTTTCCATTGCAGGAATTCGTAGCTGTAAACGGAAGCTTCTTTGATCATTTCCGTTAGTTTTCTTGGTGGCAATGCGCCTACCAGACTTTCCGGGTGAACTTTAATGCGGTACAACACTTCATTCTTAATAATATTTCCCACTCCTGCAAATACCTCCTGGTCAAGCAAGGCATCGGTGACCATTGTACCGGACATGTTCTTCAATTTCTTTTTGGCTGCTTTTGCATCCCACAGAGGGCTTAAAACATCTGCCTTCCAATCGTAAATTTCATCCAAGTCTTCTTCTATCATTTTAACGGCCGTGGCGTATAAGTTCAATTCGTCTTTCTGAAACTTAAGATACAAACGCGGCACCGCCTCTTTGCTGGAATTAATGTAGTAAGTACCGAACATGAGAAAGTGAATGCGAATGGTAAAACCATCAAACACCCAAAGCATGTGCTTACCCCACAATTTTATTTCTTTTATTTTCTTTCCTACCAACCGCTGCTGATCGATCTTGGAATTACCGCTAACCTCTAAAATTTTTTGCCCGACAAAACGCTGTAATTCTTCCCTGAATAAAATGAGTGAAGGACCTTCCGGCATCTTTTTCTTTGGTGAATGCTGCTACAAAATTGACGCCACAGGAGGTAAATAAAAATTTGAAATGCTAATTATTTTAGTATTTTAGTGGCTCGAAAAACGCCGTATCAGTAAGTATTTTTTTCGTTGTTCGTTGTTGACAAAAGACCAGTCCCGCTAACCAGCGGGCACTGGTCTTTTTGTTTTAGAACTTTTTGTCGTGATGGGTAAACTGGCCGGTTGTGGCGTGCTGTCCTTCTGCTAATTCCTCAATCATTTTCTTATTAAAAGCATCGAGGTCTTTTGGGCTACGCGATGTCACCAACCCATTGTCAGTTACCACTTCTTTGTCTTCCCAGTTAACACCGGCATTTATTAAATCCGTTTTTAACGATGGGTAAGACGTCATGTTCCTGCCATCGAGCATGCCGGTTTCAATGAGTAATTGCGGGCCATGACAGATGGCTGCCAGCGGCTTTCCCTGCTCCAGGAAATGCTGCGCGAAGGATACTGCATCTTTGTTCTGCCGCAGGGTGTCCGGATTCATCACACCACCAGGTAACAGCAACATGTCATAATCCTCCGGAGTTGCATCGCTTAACTGCTTATCTACCTGCACTTCAATGCTCCAGTGGTCCTGGTCCCACGCTTTTACTTTTTCCGGTTGCGGAGAGATGACATGCACTTCTGCGCCAGCCTGCTCCAGGGCATTCATCGGACTGGTCAACTCTACTTCTTCAAATCCATCTTCTGTCAGGATCGCTACTTTTTTTCCTTTTACATTGCTGGCCATAAAATTTGTTTTTGGTGAAAGAACCTGAACAGCTTAGGCACAAAAACCAAACCATTGAAACATTATCTTTTCTGTTTACAAAAAGAAAATCTTCGGTACTTTAACGCTTCAACAATATTGCATGAAATACCTTACGAATACCTTGCTGCTATGCTTTATGGTGGTTCTTTTCTACAACTGCAGCCGCGGTCCTTACGCCGCTACCAACAAGCAATATAAAAAACAGGCGAAGGAGATAGCCAACCGACTGAGGCAGGCGCCGCTTAACGATTCTTTACCGCAAATAGCAACATGGGTAGGTACAACCAACTTCAACATGCGCAAACCAAATTATGTGATCATTCATCACACCGCACAAAACAGTTGCGACCAGACGCTGAAGACATTTACCACTACTACTACCTCCGTTAGTGCGCATTATGTGATTTGTAAAGATGGTACTGTGCATCATATGCTTAACGATTACCTGCGTGCCTGGCATGGCGGTATAGGCCGATGGGGAAATAATACCGACATCAACTCTTCGTCTATCGGAATTGAAATTGACAATAATGGGATTGATACCTTTTCAACAGCACAGGTCAACACGTTGGTTCAATTACTGGGAAATTTAAAAAGGGCCTATGCAATTCCTGCAGCCAACTTTATCGGTCATTCTGATATTGCCCCTACCCGCAAGGTTGATCCGAATGTGACCTTTCCATGGAGACGACTGGCTGACGTTGGTTATGGCCTTTGGTGGAGCGATACCACCAACGTTGCTGTTCCGCAGGCCTTTAACCATTTGCAGGCCTTCCGCATTATTGGCTATGATATAAAGGATACCTCCGCTGTCATTCAGTCTTTTAACAGAA
>DASVSM010000025.1:0-5291 GCA_036388115.1 Flavisolibacter sp. | reverse complement strand
GGTTACTGATTTGAGGTAAAAAAACCTGCCGGCTTTCCCTGGAGAAGTTGATAGCGACAACCACTTCCGCCTTCTCCTTCCATCGGCGAAAGACGAGGAGCTGCTGATTACCGTCTGTCATTAGAACGTTCAATTCAGCATCGGTTGATAAGGCAGGATTAGTTTGCTTTAATGCGAACAGCGTTTTATAAAAGGTGTGTAACTCACATTCGCTCCTCCATTCAATAACGTCCTTTTCAAAAAATTGCAGGCGTTTATGATTCGGCAATTCCTGTCCGCTGTAAATCAATGGGACACCCGGCCAGGTGCAACCAAACACAGCCAAAGCTTTTGCCAGTTCGCCGTACTTTTCATACTCTGTTCCATTCCATGTATTCTCGTCATGGTTTGTGGTAAACCAGGCTTTTGTTCCCGGTGCGCCCTGGTATTGATCCAATATAGATAGCAGGTCGCCAAAAGGCGCCTGACCTTTATAAAACTGTTCGGTCTTATGCATCCACTTCCAGGTGTAGGCTGCATCAAACACCTGCATGTAGTCGGGGTTGTCCAGCGGATCCATTTCCCCCAGCCAAAATAAAGGTTTGATCTTTTCAAGTTCGGGCTTTGCCTCTATCCAAAAATCCAGTTCCACCCAAAAAGCAAGGTCGCACCGAAAGCCATCAATGTCTGTTTCCGTTACCCAAAACTTCATGGCCTCGATCATCGCTTTTCGCAATGCAGGATTTTTAAAATCAAGCTCAATGATGTCATCCATACCGGAGGCCTTTTTAAAGTCGCCGGTATGTTCGTCTTTTTCATACCAGTCGGGGTGCTCCACCGTCCACCAATGATCCCAGCCGGTATGGTTAGCCACCCAATCCAGGATTACTTTCATACCCATAGCGTGGGCCTGGTAAACAAGGGTCTTGAAATCTTCCAGTGATCCAAACTCAAGTGCCACCGATGTATAGTCTGAACAGGCATAGTAACTTCCCATGCTGCCTTTGCGGTTTAGCTGCGAGATGGGCGTAATGGGCATAAACCAAAGCGTTTCCACACCCATATCTTTTAACCGCGGCAGATGGTCGGTGAAAGCATTGATGGTTCCCTCCGGTGTGTATTGCCGCAGGTTGACCTCGTAAATGTTGGTGGTACTGATCCATTCTTGCATAGAGGGTGAAGATAGGCTAAGAGGTAAAAGGAGAAAAGGAGAAAAAGGTTTGCTTTATAACAACCCTACATTTCTCAACTTCAAAGATTAAACTATATCAAAGGTTGACCGACCTTAAGAATACTTTCTCTTTCACTCCTTTTCTCCTTTTACCGCTTAGCCTACTTTTGTACCTGCATGAAAAGCTTTGACGTTCCTGTTGTTTACCGTAGTCCGTTGATTTCTGCCATTAAAAAGGCGCGGAAGGAAGCCGACCGCATGAAGAAAGACTTCTCGCCTACTTTGCTTGACTTTGGTCCCGTAAAAATTTACCTGGCCCGTCATTTTGGTTTTTGTTACGGGGTGGAAAATGCCATTGACATTGCTTTTCGTACCATTGATGAAAACCGGGGCAAGCGCATCTTTTTATTGAGCGAGATGATCCATAACCCACAGGTAAATGCAGACCTGAAAAACAGTGGTGTTGAATTTTTACAGGATAACAAAGGAACCCAGATCGTGCCTTTTGAATCCCTGAATGCGGAGGACATAGTGCTGATCCCGGCCTTTGGCACAACGCTGGCCATTGAACAACGCCTGAGAGAAATTGGCATCCGGATAGAGAATTACAACACCACTTGTCCTTTTGTGGAAAAGGTTTGGAACCGCAGCGAAGTCATTGCGAAGAACCAGTATACCATCATTATTCATGGTAAGCCATCACACGAAGAAACAAGAGCTACGTTTTCACATGCAGCAGCCAATTCTCCTTCGGTAGTGGTGAAGGACATGCAGCAAACAATAGAGCTTGCCAAATACATTACCGGCGAAAAGCCGGCTGCTGATTTTTACAACACTTTTAAAGGACAATTCTCACAAGGCTTCATTGTTGAGAAAGATCTCATTCGCATTGGAGTGGTGAACCAGACCACCATGCTGGCTTCCGATACGCAGGCGATTGCCGACTATCTGCGGGAGATCATGAGGAAAAAATTCAGTCTCACGGAGGAGAACATAAAAGAGCATTTTGCCGATACCCGTGACACGCTTTGTTACGCCACCAGCGACAATCAAACGGCGGTAACGGGCATGCTGGAAACGCCTGCTGATCTCGCTATTGTTGTAGGCGGTTATAACTCTTCCAATACCTCACACCTTGTGGAGTTATGCGAAGAAAAGCTGCCAACTTATTTCGTTAGTGGCGAAGAAAAAATACTGTCCGATCAAATCATCATGCATTTTAATTTCCATACAGGGCAGGAATTGGTTACGCAGGATTACCTTCCAAAAAAAGACCCGGTTTCAGTTCTGATAACAAGCGGGGCATCCTGTCCTGATGCAGTGGTGGAGAGGGTGATCGCAAAACTGATCAGCTACTTTCCTGTCAGTAAAACAATTGAAGAAGTAGGCGAAGAATTTCAAAGTTGAAGGAAGGTTTTGTGACCAGCTTTTATTGGCTGTGTTATCACTCCTTGTCGTTTAGAACAGCCGTGAGCTAAGAGCAGTGAGCATTCAGCCATCAGCCATCAGCTTTCAGCCTGTTAGCTAACCGTAAAGCCTCTTGCTTGTCCTGCTGACGCAGGAAGCATCTTTGCTCAGTACTTTAAGGAAAAGAAAGCAAACATTCAATCCTCTTACACCTATACTTTAAACTACAGTTTAGAGGTCCCTCGGGGTAGTAAGGTAAGAGGCATTGCAATAGCGGATAATACAAAGGGTTGAAGAAATGATTTTGTAAGCCGGTACTTGTGCGCAGCTTCCCTCTCCGCTCAATAGACTTACAAAGCGTACACGCTGTGCGACGCAACAGACGTTCAATAGATGCACTGGCCTCTGGTTCAAAAAAATTATTCGCATAAAGTGAGGAGCAGAGGAGAAAACGGTTCTCACCTTTATGCGACAACCTCACTTTCCCTTCAACAGATGTTTAAACCGGCTGAAGGTTTCCGGCTGAATATTAAGCAGGGAAGCAAGAAATTTCTGTGGTGTCCGTTGCATCAGTTCCGGATTATTTTGCACAAATGCAATAAAGCGTTCCCGTGGCGAAAGTTTGAGCAGGCTCATTTGCCAGCGTTCAGTTAGCACCAGTACAAACGTCACGATCTTTCGTCCCATGCGCTCCATGTTGGCACTTGTGGAAAAAATATCGTCCAGGTCCTCACGGCTTATGGAAAGCAAAACAGTTGGTTCAACGGCCTCCACAAAATAATCGGAACGTGTTTGACTGTGAAAAGATTCCTGGGAATGAATGATCTGGCCTTCCATGGATATTTGTGTGATAATCTCTTCATCGCCTTTTCGAAAATACTTGCGTGCTAATCCCTTCGACACAAAATTCAGATACCGTTCCGTTTCTCCTGCATAAGTAATCACTTCTTTCTTACCAAACCGCCGTAACTGAATACGGGGCTGAATAATGGAATTGAACTCGGATTCCTGTATCGCTGCAAACTTATTCAGGAAATCAGAAAACTGGCGGAGGGGCTCCATGTCGACATATTGTTGGTGAACTTCATATAAAGCTACCCACAAATTTTGTACGAGGAGTAAGTGAAAGCCTTAGTTTTGCCGATTATCTAAAAAAATTTATACTGCTCCATGGCACAAAAGATCAAAGTGGCTAATCCCGTCGTTGAACTGGATGGCGATGAAATGACAAGAATTATCTGGAAGTTCATCAAAGACAAATTGATTCTCCCTTACATTGAAGTCGACATCAAATACTACGATCTCGGCATCGAGTACCGCGACCAAACTGCCGACCAGGTAACGGTAGATGCGGCCAATGCCATTAAACAATATGGCGTGGGCATCAAATGCGCTACCATCACGCCGGATGAGGAACGTGTAAAAGAGTTCAGCCTGAAGCAAATGTGGAAGAGCCCCAACGGAACCATCCGTAACATCTTAGACGGAACTGTGTTTCGTGAGCCCATTGTGATCAAAAACATTCCACGCTTGGTAACCACCTGGGACAAGCCAATTGTTGTGGGCCGTCATGCGTTTGGCGATCAGTACCGTGCAACGGATTTTGTAGTGAAAGGAAAAGGAAAACTAAGGGTCACGTTTGAAGGCGAAGACGGAACCAAGCAGGAATATGAAGTGTACAACTACAGCGGCGAAGGCGGCGTGGCAATGGCCATGTACAACACCGATGAAAGCATTCGCGGTTTTGCCCGCAGTTGCATGAACATGGCCTTGCAAAAAGGCTGGCCTTTGTACCTGAGCACCAAGAATACGATCCTGAAAAAATACGATGGTCGCTTTAAAGATATTTTTGAAGAAGTGTTTAATGCGGAGTTTGCACAGAAATACAAAGATGCCGGCATAACCTACGAGCACCGCCTGATTGATGATATGGTGGCCAGTGCTATGAAGTGGAACGGTGGTTTTGTATGGGCCTGTAAAAACTACGATGGTGATGTGCAGAGCGATTCTGTAGCGCAAGGTTTCGGTTCTTTGGGTTTAATGACCTCTGTATTGGTTACGCCTGACGGAGAAACCATGGAAGCCGAAGCCGCTCACGGAACAGTTACCCGTCACTACCGCGAGCACCAAAAGGGCAATCCTACTTCTACCAATCCTATTGCTTCCATCTTTGCATGGACAAGAGGCCTCGCCTTCCGCGGTAAGTTGGATAACAACCAGGAGCTGATTGATTTCAGCAATGCCCTGGAAGCCGTTTGCATTGAAACCGTTGAAAGCGGCAAGATGACAAAAGACCTGGCAATGAACGTGCACCCCGATAGAAAATTAGTAGCGGGGGAAGATTATCTATATACAGAGCAGTTCCTGGATGCGATTGATGAGAATCTGAAGAAGAGAATGGCGATGTGATGAGTGATGAGTAAGTATAATGAGTTGGCCCTTCCGAGATCGGAAGGGCTTTTTGTTTGGGTTTTGGTTTTAGGTGCCAGTTGTATTGCTACTATTCAGCGTCCGTTGCGTCGCATCCGTGTACGTTCTGATCGCTATTTGTACAAACCGTTCTTGTTCCATTTTGTGTTGATTATTAATTATGTTTGGAACAAAGATTTGTGTAAATACAACTGTTAGCAACAAGCTTAAGATGAGAACTACCTTAATTTTTATATTTGCCTTTAGTTGGAGTTTGAAGTTAAATGCACAAGATCTAGATAGTTTAGGTATTAACAGTTCTAGT
>DASVSM010000024.1:0-1802 GCA_036388115.1 Flavisolibacter sp. | reverse complement strand
TACATGCGCAACATTCATGGCCCAGCCCACCATGCGGGCCGAAAGCTTGGTACCCAATGCAGCGGCAATAGCGCCGTAGGAAGTGACTCTTCCTTTGGGAATCAATCGCACCACCTCAAACACCTGCTCAAAAAAAGATTCATCCTTCCTGCCGGAAGGGGTTACGCTTTTTAAATTTTCGTGTGAAAGACGTTTGCCTTTAGCCATATCATTCGTGTAATTCGTGCCTAAAATTTCTGTTCTTCCGAATTCCGCTTTTCTAAAAGTAATGACCTTTTTGGCTCAGGCACGGCTTCATAATTAAAAGGACAATGTTTGCATCCGTTACCGCAACAATAGCCCCTTTCCGACAGATATTTTGCCGTAAATACAACCAGGCCGCTTCCGTTCACATAATAATCCTCACCCTCAATCCATTCCCGCTTCATCTTTCAATAGTTGTTGTAAGGTAGCATCCAGGGCGTTGGACGGCAAATGTTCGGGTAGCGAAAAACAGAGGTAATGAACCCGTTTGCTTTGCGCAATATCCAGCGATTCGTAATGCGTTTTAATGTGCAATTCCGGCGGAATGCCGGGTTCGGCGTAAATGTCTTCAAAGTCGTGGTGCAACGTGCACCCATACATAGCAATTACTTTTTTAGTGAAGTTGTAAAGATCAGGGCTGTCTGTTTTTAAATGGATCTTTCCGGTGGGCTTTAAAATCTGGTAGTAGCTGCGCAGAAACCGTGGGTGTGTAAGCCGCTTCTTTGCTTTTGAGGTGCGAAGCTGCGGATCGGGAAAGGTGATCCAAATTTCATCCACTTCTTCATTGGCAAAGTATTGGTCAATTTGTTCTATCTGTATACGCAGGAAAGCGACATTTTTCAACAGGTGCTTGATTGCTTTCTTTGCTCCTACCCACAGCCGGTTTCCTTTTTTATCAATACCGATAAAGTTTTTGGTTGGATACATTTCGGCCAGGCCAACGGTATATTCGCCTTTACCACAGGCTAACTCCAGCACTAAGGGGTTGCTGTTTTCGAAAAATCTGCTCCATGTGCCTTGTGTATTCTCAGGATACTGCAACACATTGGCAAAGGTTTCCAGTTCTGCAAAGCGTACCAATTTCTTTTGAGCCATAATAACAAAAGTTGCAGGTTACAAGCTGTTAGCTGCAGGACTGCAAATGTATCAATCCTGCTAAAATAGTTGGGCTTCAATAAATACAATCCTTTAGCGGATTTATATGCTTAACAAATAAAAACGGTCTGCTCATCCGAACAGACCGTTTTCTATAAGCCTTGTAGTTGGCGCTTCTCTTCAACTCACCGTTTGCTTTTGTTTTTCAAACATCAATGCTCTTACTTTTTCTTTGTCTTCTTTTTCTCTTTTCAGATCGAACATGGTTCCAAAAAAATGGTCCCAGATAGTAGAGCTAACGCCAAACCCCTTTTCTTCATCTTTATAATGATGTAAATGATGATTTCTCCAAAGCGGTTTCATCCATTTAAACGGAGGGTTCCAGGCATGGATAGCATAATGCATGGAAGCATAAAGCAGGTAACCTAAAATAAAGCCGGGAAAGAAGACATAAACGTTCTCTTGTAAAATCAGGTATTGAATGCCAAACAGCACAGAGGCCAGAATGATACTTGGCAATGGCGGCATGAATAAGCGCTGGCGGTCGCGGGGAAAATGATGATGGTTGCCATGCATGATGTAAACGAACTTTCTTGTTTTTTCACCTTTCGGGTTCAGGTGAAAAGCATAGCGGTGAGCCAGGTATTCGAAAAACGACCAGAAGAACATGGCGCCAATGAACC
>DASVSM010000023.1:0-4042 GCA_036388115.1 Flavisolibacter sp. | reverse complement strand
AGCCCACGGCAGCACCGGCGCCGGTAACGACCAGGTTCGGTTTGACATGATCTTTCATATCATCATCCCGGGTATTCCAATTATTACACCTATCCGCGATTTGCGGTTAAGCCGCGAAAAGACCATCGAATACCTTCAGCTGGCAGACGTGCAAATGAATTTTGGAAAAGCGATGTATTCTGTTAACAAGGGTTTATGGGGCACAAGCGTTGGCGGAAGAGAAACCCTGAACAGCCGGGGACTGCTGCCGGAAGAAGCATGGCCAACGCAGGTAACAGAAACCGGTTCAGAAGAAGTAAAACTGCATTTCCACAAAGGGGAATTGAAAGGCGTGAACGATCAGCATTTTCACCATCCATCCGAAGCTATTCAATACCTGCAATCAATTGCCGGGCCTTATGGCATTGGCAGAGATATTCATGTGGGTGATACCATCATCGGTATTAAAGGCCGCGTAGGTTTTGAAGCCGCGGCTCCCATGGTCATTCTTAAAGCCCACCATGCATTGGAAAAACATGTACTAACAAAATGGCAACTTGCCTACAAAGATCAGCTAGCGCAGTTTTATGGTACATGGCTGCACGAAGGGCAAATCCTTGATCCTGTTATGCGTGATATTGAAGCGTTTTTCACAAGCACACAGCAACAGGTCACCGGCGATGTTTATGTGCAGCTTCACCCTTATCACTTCCAGGTAGTGGGAATCGAATCGCCACACGATCTGATGAATGCAAAGTTCGGCAAGTATGGCGAAATGAATACGGGTTGGTCGGGAGAAGATGTAAGAGGGTTCAGCAAAATATTTGGCAACCAAACCTCTATTTTTTTCCAGGTAAAGGATTTGGCAGCCTCCCCAAACCCCTCCCAAAGAGGGGCCTAGCAAGCGCACAGCCCATATAGTTTAACTTTCAGTAAATAGCTATGGCCTATAAAGAATCTACAAAAAGCAAGGCAAGTGTAATGGACAATCCCCCTCCGGGGGGTGGGGGGGGCATTAATGTTGGCATCATTGGCGGAGCAGGTTATACGGGTGGCGAACTGATTCGATTACTCATTCACCATCCACATGTAGCTGTTTCTTTTATTCATAGCCGCAGCAATACAGGCAATGCTGTTTCCTCTGTTCACACCGACTTGTTAGGAGAAACGGACCTGAAGTTTACAGGCGAACTGACGGATGATATAGATGTCCTGTTTTTATGTGTTGGTCACGGAGAAGCAGGAAAGTTCCTGGCAGAGAATGAGATCGCAGCCAATGTAAAAGTGATTGATCTGTCGCAGGACTTTCGGCTGGTGCAGCAATCATCTGCTGGCAACCGGCAATTTGTTTATGGCCTTCCCGAATTAAACAAAGAGCCAATTAAAGCGGCGTCAAATATTGCAAACCCAGGTTGTTTTGCCACCGCCATTCAACTGGGTTTATTGCCGTTAGCAGAGGCAGGTATATTGCAGGAGGTTTATACAACCGGTATTACCGGTTCTACAGGGGCGGGGCAAAGCTTATCACCAACATCGCACTTTAGCTGGCGGGCCAATAACATACAGGCCTATAAAACACTAAGCCACCAACATTTAAAAGAGATAGGGCAGTCGCTGAAACAGTTAGGCGCACCTTCGCCGGAAATCAATTTTGTGCCATGGCGGGGAGATTTTACACGGGGTATTTTTATCAGTTCGATGATTACCTGCGACTGGAAGATTGAAAAATTAAACGAGTTATACGAAGCGTTTTACGCTGATGCACCCTTCACACATATCAGTCAGCAGGAGATTTTTTTGAAGCAGGTCGTTAACACAAACAAGTGTGTTATTCACCTGGAAAAAGTAGGAACCAAAGTGGTGGTGCACAGTGCGATTGATAACTTGTTGAAAGGGGCTTCGGGACAAGCCGTACAGAATATGAATCTTTTATTTGGGCTGGACGAGTGTGCCGGGTTGAATTTAAAACCAATTGCATTTTAATATGAAGGCGACCATTATCGGTGGTGGAAATATTGGGATGGCATTAGCCGAAGGCCTGATCCAGGCGAAGGTTTGCCAGCCGGGAGATATTATGATTACCAGGAGAACAGAAGCTGCGTTAGAAGTTTTGCAGGAGCGGGGGTTTCGAACGAGCCTGGATAATACCGGAGCTATCCGCGGCGCAGATGCCATTTTTATTTGTGTGCTGCCGCAACAATTAGATGCAGCCCTTTCGCAACTGCAATCATCCATTGACCTCGAAAAACAATTGGTGGTTTCCGTTGTAACAGGTGCCCATACACAGGTGTTCATAGATAAGCTGGGCACCGGGTTACGAATTGTGCGGGCCATGCCAAACACCGCTATGAAAGTGGGTGCAAGCATGACCTGTCTTTCTGCCGTGAATGCAACCGACGAAGACCAGCAGGTGGTGCAAAGCATCTTTGATACCATGGGTCAAAGCATCTGGATTGTAGAGGAGATGATGAGCGCAGCAACGGCGCTTTGTGCCTGCGGCATTGCTTTCTTTTTGCGAACGATCCGTGCAGCATCGCAGGGTGGTGTGGAGATCGGCTTTCATGCACACGATGCATTGAAAATAGCGGCGCAAACGGCCTTCGGTGCTGCCAAGCTTTTAATTGCCAATGGTACGCACCCCGAAGAAGAGATAGACAAGGTCACTTCGCCAAAAGGATGCACCATAGCAGGACTGAACGAAATGGAACACCAGGGATTAAGTTCTGCATTCATTAAAGGAATCAAGCTCTCCTCCGTTATGGCCGGTAATTTATACAAGCAGTCATGATACGGTTCAAATTAAAATAACAGCCTTCACATGAAACTATTTGACGTCTACCCAATCAACAATATCAACATCGTAAAAGCAAAGGGCAGCTTTGTCTGGGACGAGAAAGGCGCTCACTATCTTGATCTCTATGGCGGGCATGCAGTCATTTCTATTGGTCATACGCACCCACACTGGGTGAACCGCATCGAGGAGCAATTACACAAGATTGCTTTTTATTCCAACTCGGTAGAGATACCAATTCAACAGGAACTGGCCCAAAAGCTGGGTAAGGTCAGCGGTAAAAGCGATTACCAGTTATTCCTTTGTAACAGTGGGGCAGAAGCAAATGAAAACGCATTGAAACTGGCGTCGTTTCATACCGGCAGAAAAAAGGTCGTTGCATTCAAAAAAGCTTTCCACGGCAGAACGTCCCTGGCTGTATCCGCAACCGATAATAAGGCGATTATAGCTCCCATAAATGAAACGGAAAATATTGCGTTTCTGCCTTTCAATGATGAAGAAGCATTAAAAGAATATTTCGAAGCAAACGGAAATGAGATAGCGGCGGTGATCATTGAAACCATCCAGGGTGTTGGTGGCATTAACGTAGCCGAAGATCGTTTTCTGCAAGCGATCAGAACTTTGTGTGATCAATACCGCTCTGTTTTTATTGCGGATGAAGTGCAGTGCGGCTATGGCCGCAGCGGAAGGTTTTTTGCGGCCGATCATGCCGGTGTTAATGCAGACATTTACAGCATGGCAAAAGGCATGGGGAACGGTTTTCCAATAGGTGGAATTTTAATTGCACCGCATATAAAACCAATGCATGGCATGCTGGGAACAACCTTTGGTGGCAATCATCTTGCCTGTGCTGCCGCGTTGGGTGTGTTAGAGGTAATAGAGCAGGAAGACCTGCTATCAATGGCAGAAGAAAACGGTGATTATTTGATGGGGGCGTTAAAGGGCATTGATGGAATAGAAAATGTTCGCGGTAAGGGATTGATGATTGGTTTTGATGTGCCCGGCGAGTTGAAAGAGCTTCGCAAAAACCTTTTGCAGAAGCATCATGTTTTTACAGGAGAGGCAAAGCCAAATGTAGTTCGCTTGCTGCCGGCGTTGAATATTCCGAAATCCGTAATCGACAGTTTTTTACAAAAGGTGAGAGAAGAAATTAGCGTCTTAAAGGGTGCAGGCGTAGAGACAGTAAGCTGAATAGAATTACGAAGCGTACAAGAGTGCGATGCTTCGACTTTGCTCAGCATAAACTCCAAAGAAGCTTAATAGATATTCCGG
>DASVSM010000022.1:0-5553 GCA_036388115.1 Flavisolibacter sp. | reverse complement strand
CATCAACCAGCTTACCGCATGCCTTTGGCTACACCGGCGAAAGGCTTTTCGGCCGTATGGAAGGCGGGTTGTACGAAGGCATCATCAACGTTCTGGCAAATATCACAGACTATATCAGTTTGGGTGCTACCATCATCACGGTTGTTTCGCTGGTGATTATTTTTTTGTGGGATCAGCCTGCGCTGAAGAAGCACACGTTTTTTAAACTGGTTCCTTCGGCCCTGATCGCTGTGATCGTTAGCATACTCCTCAATGGCCTGTTTGTCCGTTCTTATCCCCACCTGGCTTTGTCGGGCAAAAGCCTGGTGCAGTTGCCGGTGGCGAACGGCTTTTCCGAGTTCCTGTCGTTCTTTACCTTTCCCGACTTTGGTGCTTTTGCCAATCCAAAGATGTATCAGGTGGCGTTAAGCATTGCCTTTATTGCCAGCCTCGAATCACTGCTGAGTACAAAAGCCGGTGACAGGCTGGACCCCTTCAAACGCAAGACATCCACCAACCGGGAATTAAAGGCACAGGGCATCATCTTTTTGATCCTTCGCGACAATTATAAAATGCCGTTTTTTATGGACCGCAAAGGCCATGATGAGGAGAGAAAGTGACCCTTACCTTATCGGAAGAAGTAACCTTTTTGAACAAGGCCAGCATTATGCTGACGCTTGACCACGTAGTACCTAATTCGGAAGTGGTGATTGATGCCTCCCGCTCGGTGAACATTGATGATGATGTGCTGGAGATCATCCATAAGTTCCGGAGCAATGCGGAGTACAAGAACATCAAACTGATAACCATTGACCTGGACCGGCATTTTGCCAAAAGCAAAATGCTAAGGGTTGTTTAACACTTGTCATTTATCTACGATCTTCTTTCCAAACGGCACCAGGGGAACCGCTATCCGTAGTGTTCCTCAAAGTTTAGGATCGCTTGACTGCGTTTGTAACTGAGGCCCATTTTTCACCTAAAAATCTAAAAGCTACTTGAAAAAATACCTCCATGCTGAAGACAAGTCAGCAATTATGACCGTTGTCCCAACGATGATAAGATAGATTGAGGTATTGCCGAAACGCAGGAAGGGCAGCTGCTTTCAGCATCTTTTCTTTTGGTGAATTACGATGCAACCGTCCTTTAAAAGAAAGGCATCAAACACAAAAAGAAAAAATAAAAGAAGTAATACCGTTTACTGCGTTCATCATTCTTTATTAAAGTTCCTTGTGCATTCTAATAAAGCACAAAACTCCGTGTATACACCTTTTTATTTTCCAGGTAAAGGTTCATTGTCCAGCGGCCTTTTACCATCTCGTAGGGCTCGTCCAGGCTGTAGGAAGAAGCGGAAGGAATGTTCGTAGGTCGCTGGGTGGTGTACTTAATTGATTTGAACTTTTCGCCTTTGTCATTGGTGATCTTCTTCGGGTAAATCCATTCAATCTGCACGTCCATATCCACCGTGTCTTTTGCTTTTACCATGTATACCACGCCAAAATTGGCTTTGCGTACCACCTGTACTGAGTCGGTTACTTTATTGATCACATAATCCTCCAGCCATCCGCGGGTGCCTGTAGGTGAGTTCTTGGCCTCTACGGTTGTTCCCGGCACTACGCTGGCAATGCCATATTCCAGTTCAATAAATTCAAGGCGTCCAGCGGTTTTAGAAACAAACGTAGTTTGGGCAGAAGCGGAGCAGAAAGACAAAAAAGTGCAGAGCACAACGAGTAGTTTCATAGCAGTTAGTTTCCTCAAATATAGCGTTAACGGCAAACAAAGGAATGTTCCTTTTCCCTCCAACCAGGGACTTTGCCCATAGCCTGGTGCGAGTGGATATAGCAGGACCCTGCGCCAATATTTTGCCCGCCATCCGTAAAAAGTACCATAAAAGCCCTGAACTGTTCCATGCTGCAGCCCTGTGTCCAAACTACCTTTGCCCTGCAAATCAAAAGGCACTATGGCAAAGACTTCCATCCCGGTTTACGACATTTGCACCATCGACCAGTGGGCACAAAAAGACCTCCTGATTGAACGGTTTGGTGCTTACCTGGAGAAGCATTATGGGCACCTGCATCGTCCGCACCGGCACACGTTTTATCACCTGGTACTTTTTACAAAAGGCAAGGGTTCGCATACCATCGATTTTGAAAAATTTACGGTGAAGCCTTTCCAGCTATATTTTATGATTCCCGGCCAGGTGCATAGCTGGCATTTTGATGGCGAAGCAGATGGCTATATCGTGCATTTCAACGAGGTGCTGTTTACCTCCTTTCTTCGCAACAGCCATTACCTGGAACGCTTTTATTTCTTTCAGGGCAGTGCCGAAAATGGAATTTGCCAGATACCTGTACCTGTGCAACCCCAGGTGTCCGGCCTTTTTGAAGCCATGCTGTCAGAAATGGGTGAAAGCAAAGAACAGGGCCTGGACATGATCCGGCTAAAGCTACTAGAGTTGTTCATCACGGCGGACCGTACCTGCACGGGCAGGAAAGGCGGGAACGTGCCGCAACAAAAGCTAACCCTCCTGCGCAGTTTTCAACAACTCATTGATAAACATTACCGCGACATCAAACTTCCCAAAGAGTATGCAGATCTTTTGTATGTAACGCCCAATCACCTGAATGCCTTGTGTCAGGATCTGCTTGGCAAAACAGCAGGTGATCTCATTCGGGATAGAGTGTTGCTGGAAGCCAAGCGCCTGCTTACCAACGCTGATATGACGGTAACGCAGATAGCCTATGACCTCAACTTCCAGGACAATTCTTACTTCAACCGCTTCTTTAAAAAGAACGTGGGAATGACGCCTGATGAATTTCGAAAAACATTTCTCAACCAATAATAGTTAATTCCTATGTGTGCTCAAAAACACGATGAAAAACCGGCCCTGCTCCTAAGCCTTCTACAGTCAAAATGCACGAGGTGCAGAAGAGGCGACATGTTCCGGGCAAAGAATCCCTACAACCTGAAAACAACAATGAAAATGAACGACGATTGTCCTGTATGCGGTCAGTCGCTTGACATGGAACCAGGCTTCTACTATGGAACGAATATGATCAGCTATGGACTGGCCGTGCTGGTTTGTGTAGCCACCTTGGTGCTGTGGTGGTTCACCATTGGCTTTTCGCTGAAAGATTCCCGCTTCTTTTGGTGGATGGGCATCAATGCTTTCCTGCTTATTGCACTACAGCCGCCCCTGATGCGCATCTCAAGAACGGTATGGCTTTCGTTTTTCGTGAAGTATAGTGCACGCTGGAGAGAAGGCGATGTTGTTAGCCAATACAGCGTCAACAAAGAACATCAAAGCAACTGGTAGAACGTTTTGTATTTCTGCGAATGTGTGTTTGCATTTTCGCCGTACCCATATTTCTTTCCTGCGGAGATGAAGAGCCATGCAAGTTGTCGTCTTTCGTAAATTTTTAGTTTGCTAACCTTCAAGTGTAGCGAAGGTTGAGTCAAAGCTTGCTGCAAAAACTAACTTTTCTTTTCCTCTCTATCAGCCCACCTTTGTATTAATGAATGAACACCTGAACGATGCCATCCGCACCATTGCCAAAGGCGATACCCGCCTTGTAGAAATCTTCTTTCGCCTTCCGGGCGGCAGGCGGTACCTGGAGAACATTTCTCTTATTCTCCTCAACACCCTCATACCTCACACAACAGAAAAAGAGGAAATGTACCGGGGCTTTGTACAAGTACTGGACCACATGGAGGGTCGCATCCTGCGCCAACTGGAAGGAGAGGAGATACTGGAAGAAGCGCTGCACAATTCCGCTGAAGACTAAGCTGTGATCAGGGAAAAAATCTTCAGCAACCCTGATGTCAGTAGGTACTGTCAATTTTTTATTGCTACATTTCATTTTGAAACCACCACATGAAAAGAATAGTCTGCTGGCTGCTATGTTGTATTATTTATCAGGAGAGCTTTTGCCAGTCAACCACTGCCTACAAAACCTACCTGCAAAACCTTTGCACCTGTTTTC
Organism: Flavisolibacter sp.; assembly: GCA_036388115.1. Taxonomy (GTDB): domain Bacteria; phylum Bacteroidota; class Bacteroidia; order Chitinophagales; family Chitinophagaceae; genus Flavisolibacter. The sequence continues at coordinate 1,594 of DASVSM010000022.1, read as the reverse complement.
AAAAGGACACGGCACGGGTGAAGTCTATGAATGGCGCTTCCGATGTATTGGGCAACTGTATGAACGCAGTGGACACCCTGTTGCGGAACAAAGCCATGAAAGAGAAAAAAATTTTCAAGACTGATGTGGAGAGCTTAATACAATTTGAAAAAATAGTTGGCCTTGACCTGCTCAGCCAATGTCCGGGCTTTGCGGCCACCATCGAAAAACTGTCCAATGCAGCGCCACAAAAAACACCCGAGCGTCTGCCGGTAATTGATACAATAGCCACCAATACCTGCCGGTGCCTGGAACGAAAAGGCGTGACGGCAGACAAAGACATCGCGGTAAAATATCTGCAGGATTGTTTGGGTGCGTCTCTTATCCTGCACTTCGATGAAGTGCGCAGGCAATACAAGATCACCGATCAAAACCAGGAAATCTTATCTACGCTGGGGGACATGGCTGCGCAACGGGTGATAACAGGTTGTACATTTTTTGTCCGCAATTTGAAGCCGGTAATAAACAAACAAGAGAAAAATAACTAAGCTGCTCCTATCTGTAATCTTTCTTCAACGATAGAACTGCCATCGTTGTTTGTGACCAATCCATTCGTCGTGTTGCTCAACTTCATGAATGCAGGCTTTCCTTCGCGGTCCGCCGTGTTATTCCAACGCCGCATTTTGACGTCATGGGCAGATCTTATATCTTGCCCGCAAACAAACCTTATGAAAAACAAACTTCTTCTTTCCTTCTCTTTTCTTGCCCTTTTGCTGATAGGTGTTGCAGGTTGCAAAAAGGATGTATTAGCCGAAAATCAAAAGAACATTAAAAAACTTTGGAAGCTGGAGCAGTACCTGGTAAATGGTGTGGACAAAACAGGTTTGCTGCAGATCACCAGCTATGATGAAAGCTATACCGACAACCGGAAATACGACCGGTCCTATACCGACAAAAACGGTAACAAGCAGGTGCAAAACGGAAGCTTTGAATTTGAATCGTCTAACCAACTGCATGTTTCCGGTGTAGGCAGCATTGAGTTTACCAGCGGTGCAACTGCGTCGTCATCTTACTATGACATTATCCGTTTAACAGATACCCAGCTTTGGTATTCTTACACCAACGGCGGTAATAAACTGGAGTTTCATTTGTCAAGAAAATAAAAAACGGTTTGGGTTCCGCTATTATCCAAACTTTCATTCAGTCGTTCGTAACACTGGCCTTCATCTGTTGTATTCAGGTTTATCAAAAAGTCCTAATACAACAGTTGCTTGCGCATATTCCTGCTATTTCCTGCCCAATTTTTCTCTTACCCAGTTTTCCAACTCACCTTTCTCATCCAGATCAATTAGCTTCTGCATTTCCTTGTCCTTTTTTAATTCGCCTGCCTTGTACACTTTGGCGGCGCACCGGATGCCTGCCAGCGTTCCCTGTACTTCGTCTTTCGCATAATTGTTTTGCAGGGCATACCTTATCCAGCCTGCCATAAACATCATCAACAGATCACTGTTCTTTTTGGTGAAGGTCAGTGCATCCGCATTCACCTCTATGGTCACTGTTGGCGAATTGGTGATCCATGCCAGCAGCAGCGCATATTGCTGTTTGTGTTTCTCTT
>DASVSM010000021.1:0-3297 GCA_036388115.1 Flavisolibacter sp. | reverse complement strand
TCAATCTCAATATCAAAGTGACCAATGTTACAAACAATGGCTTTGTCTTTCATCAGTTTGAAATGATCGCCGGTGATCAGGTCGCGGCAACCAGAAGCGGTAACAATAATATCAGCTTCTTTCACAGCGTCAATCATGCGCTTCACTTCAAAACCGTCCATAGCAGCCTGCAAAGCGCAGATAGGGTCGATCTCCGTAACAATCACCCGGCAACCGGCGCCAGCCAATGAAGCCGCAGAACCTTTACCCACATCGCCATAACCACCTACAACTGCTACCTTACCGGCAAGCATTACGTCAGTTGCACGACGGATAGAATCTACCAGAGATTCTTTACAACCGTATTTGTTATCAAATTTGGATTTGGTAACAGAGTCATTAACGTTAATAGCAGGCATTGGCAACGTACCTTTTGCCATTCTTTCGTATAAGCGGTGTACACCGGTAGTGGTTTCTTCAGAGATACCTTTTACGTGTTGTACCAGCTCAGGGTATTTGTCCAAAACGATGTTGGTCAGATCACCGCCATCATCCAATATCATATTCAAAGGCTTGTCGGCCGAACCAAAGAACAGGGTTTGCTCAATACACCATTCAGCTTCTTCATTGGTTTGTCCTTTCCAGGCAAATACACCAATACCGGCAGCGGCAATAGCAGCAGCGGCCTGGTCCTGCGTTGAGAAGATGTTACAAGAGCTCCATTTAACTTCTGCACCCAGGGCAGTTAAGGTCTCAATTAATACGGCAGTCTGGATGGTCATGTGCAGGCAACCGGCAATGCGGGCACCTTTCAATGGCTGCGTAGCTGCGTACTCTTTGCGGATAGACATAAGACCTGGCATTTCAGCTTCGGCCAGGCGAATTTCTTTACGGCCCCATTCGGCAAGGGACATGTCCTTCACCTTGTGCGCAAGCTTGAAGTCGATGTTTGTGTTTGTGATCGTTGACATTATTTACTGTTTAAGATTTTTAAGAAGTCAAAATTCAAAAGTAAAAATTCAAAAGGCTGTTGATACTTGAAGACTCTTTTTTGACTTTTGCCTTTTTACTTTTGACTTGCTCCGCGAAGGTAAGCATGTAGGATATTATCCTGCAAGTGTTTGAAAGTTTAGGAAAATTGCTAAGCAGATTACAACTTCGTAGGAAAATCGCCTATTTGCTTATGGCTAAAGCGCTCCTAAAAGAAGAAATGCCTGTGCTGGATAAAACAGACCTGGCTATACTGAAGTTATTGCAGCAGAATGCACGGATGACCATCAAGGAAATTTCGGAGAAAGTACACCTGAGTACCACGCCGGTGCATGAACGCATCAAGCGCATGGAAGAGAGCGGCGTGATCAAGCAATATGTCACTTTATTAAATGCTTCCAAAATAGGAAAGGGGCTGATGGTGATCTGTTATGTATCGCTGCGGCAGCACAGCCGCAATGCCGGCGACAAATTCATCAAAAGCATCCTCTCCATGAACGAAGTGCTGGAATGCCTTACCATCTCCGGTGAGTTTGATTTCATGCTAAAAGTGGTGGCTGCCAACATGGATGAATACTATGACTTCCACGTAAACAAATTAAGCAACATCGAGAATGTAGGCAACGTACAAAGTGTGTTTGTAATGGGCGTGGTGAAGATGACGCAGCAGGTGGTGTGGTGAGGGAGGAGAAGAGATAGGAGACAGAAGACAGAAATCAGGAGTCAGGAGGTTTAAAGCAATCATTTCTTCAATCTTCAACTGCCTGCTAACAATACTGCCTCTTGCCTTGTCATCCCGAGGCACGAGGGCGACCTTTGAACTGACTGATAAACCACTGTTGTAAGCGAATTGAATGATAGCTTTCTTTTCTTACAGCACTTAGTAAAGATGCTTCGTTCCTCAGCATGACAAGCAAAAGTCATTACTGTTATCTACCTCCCCGCAACGCAGGGTGCGTATCGGAGCACCGAGGAAGACGGCGGTTACTTACCATGAACAACAATAAACAAGTGCCCGTATCATGGAACAAACGGGATGCGTTGAATGGTTGTTTGGAAAAAAGGGGTTCTTCCTTGTTTTCAGTCCGTATTGGAATGTGCCGGCAAGTATTGTGGAGAATGAGATACTGCCTGCGGTGCGACGAAACCGCCGGTATCTTTCTGCCAATGGCTATGAAAGAACGGGCACTGAAAATGGCCTGCCTAAAATTTGCCAGAAGCCGGGAAAGAACAACTCGCTGAGCCTGGTGAAATTCCTTTTTCCCAATGAGCACGACATCTACTTTCATGACTCACCGGAAAAAACACTGTTCACACACCGGGTAAGAGCGTACAGTCACGGCTGTGTGCGCCTGGCAGAACCTGCAAAGCTGGCTGCGTATCTTCTGCAAAATAATCCCGAATGGACGCCCTTTGAAAATGGAGGAAGCAATGGGTGCCGGCAAAGAAGAATGGGTGAAGTTGCCGGCTGCTGTTCCTGTTTCCATCATCTATCTCACAGCCTGGGTTGATCATGACGGTATATTGAACTTCAGGGATGATGTTTATGAACTGGACAACACCATGCCGGTTGCAGCCAACAGCGGCTTTTAAAATAGTTTGGCAAGCAGGTTGCATTAGAAAGGGCAGAGAGGTTAAGATGAAAGACTACATCTATTTTTTTATCATGTTCACGCTGTTGGAGATTACCGTATCAGCCGTCTATTTTCTGATGGCAAACAAGGTTGATCTTACCCTGTTGGTAGGAGCCCTTATTTATGCCTGCGGAATGCTTTCGGCCTACTTGGCGTACCGGAATGAGCTTTACCAAAAGAGGCGCAAGGAATTGATTGACTCCCTGCCATAAGAGTCCCGGCCCACTGTTAATTTCATAGAAGCGAATCGGTGAGTTCATCATTGCAATGAAAAACTAACAGTCGTTTTGCGTACCAAATGAAGAGGGGACGTTTGTAACACCTAGAGGCGTGAGTGTTTTCTCCGTCACATAATCATCCATAAAATAGCCGGAGCCGATGTCTATATTTTGTTCGGCAACCACCTTAAAACCCAGCTTCTCATAAAAGCCTTTGGCCGTGTTGTGGCGATTAACATTTAGTCGCAAAACAGCTGCTCCACGTGGTTGTATGTCGGCAATTACCTGTTGTATCGTAAATCTTCCTGTGCCCCGGCCTTGCTGGTTGGGCAACATATAAATTTTTTGCAGCTTGTAAACCATCGGTTCTACTTCGTTAAAAGAAGCAAAGCCTACGGGGATAGCAGCGTTATAAACAATAATGAACCGGTGGCCGGAAGCCATTTGCTGTTCTAATGCATGTTGGCTATAGATCA
>DASVSM010000020.1:0-1588 GCA_036388115.1 Flavisolibacter sp. | reverse complement strand
TCACAAACACGCTGAACTTATCTTCTTCCGTGAACTTGTTACGATAGCGTTCAAAGGTGCGGTTCATCGCAGTCAATACCTTTTCTCTTGCTTCTTTTTCGAGTTCGGCATCTGTCTTATTTGTGGCACCTTCTTTTCCCTTGTTGCTATCGCGGCTGTCAATGAGATCAGAATAACGCTGAAGCGTCAGGTATTTCAGGTATTTGCGCCAGTCGTCTTTACGTGCTGCTTCCGTGGCCGGAAAGTTTTTTTTATCGCCATCCCCTACATACGTCTCGTCCTTTGTAAAATCAAATGGCTTGGCAAGAATGTCTTTATAATATGCTTCTGCTTCTTTTACTCTTGTGTCGAAAATCTTTCCTGCTGCCTGGAAAAATTGTACGGGTGAACCTTTCACCTCGTCATCAATTTTTGTGGCGTAACCTTCCAGGGTTTTCAGGTCTTCCTGCAGGAAGATATTTTTCTCGGGATCAAGATCTCCAAAATACTTGGTAAAAATCTTGCGGGAAAACTCGTCGTTGATGTCTTTCGGTTCATAGTGGCCTTGTGTAAGGATGGCGCCAACCATCTGAAGGATCTTCTCATACTTTCCGGGAGGATTAGTAGTTGATTTTCCTTGGGAACGGAGGGCAAAGAAAACGCCAGCCAGCACTAAAGCCAGGATAATGGGTAGTCTCTTCATATCAAAAATGTATTTTAATGCGTTTTGCATATCTCTCAAATTTAAGACAAAAAAGGAGCCTGTTTTTTAATCCGGGGGATTTAACGAATGTTTTTTGATGAGCGGGAAAACATGCGTCCGGAGGGTTAACAATCATTAACCTAGCATGGTTTATACGCAACCAAAATTAACATACCCAGTGAGTTGTATTCAACAGAACTAAAAGATATCAGCATGACAGTTGTTTGCTCTTTGAATTGTGTTGATGAAAGCTTGACCCAGTATGACTTTGTGGGAAGTGATAAAAAATGGGGCAACCTGCAGGGTCCGTTGGGGTGATAGCTGGTGAAGTTGGCCGTACAGGTGCTCGCCAATTGGCGGAATGAATCATTAATAGAATCACATTGCCGGCAACATAAAATGGTTTCCGAATTAAACCGCCTAATTTCAAACCGCAAAATCTGAAACTGCTATGGCCTCCACTATTGCCCAAAAATTAAAAATCAAAGAAGGTTACGCTTTATTGGCCCTCAATGCACCGGCAGCATTTAGAAAAGACCTAGGACAATTGCCTGCAGATGTAGCCATTTCCGATAAACAAAAAACGTTTCATCAAATACATTGGTTTGTGAAAGACAAGGCACAAATGGAGGGGGAAGTAGACAAGGTAATCGGGCTTCTGAAACAGGACGTTGTTTGCTGGATCTATTTTCCGAAGGGCTCGTCAAAGATTCAAACAGATCTGACGAGGGACAAAGGCTGGGATGCTTTACTAAAACACAACCACCTCCATTGGATCAGTCTTATTTCTTTCAACAATACATGGTCTGCGTTTGGCATGCGACTGAAAACGGAAACTGATAAAAAGAAAGAAGCCGAACCAAAGGATCGGCCGATTTTTGATTATATCGATGCCGTCAAAAAAAC
>DASVSM010000019.1:0-3678 GCA_036388115.1 Flavisolibacter sp. | reverse complement strand
GTCAACATCTGCGGCCAGCAGCTCCACAAGGATTGTCCTTCAAATGCTACGTTGCGCAATGAGTCGTTTAATGCCGTTAACGGCAGAAATTGCAAAACCGGCTGAATAGCCGATGGCAATGCCGTTTTTGGGAAAAATGTACCTGACAAAAAATATTGCGGGAACATAAAGATGTTGGCGTAAATGGGAATGACATTCTGGTTTTTGGCAAGGCCACTAATTAAAAAACCAAAGCCCAGGAAAACAAGCAATCCTAAAAAAGAAAGGATTAACATGTTGAGAAACGTGATAAAACCATTGGCCAGCGTGAAGCTGTACATGAAATAACCAAAGGCAATCAGCACAACCACCGTCAATAGCTGAAACAGCACTTTGGAAATACTTTCCCCCAGGATAATATAGCCTCGTTTAATGGGTGTTGCATACATTCTTTTCAGTACAAGTGTTTCCCTTAGCGAGTAGAACAAAAATGCCACACCAAACACGGCAGAACCAATGAGTGAAAATCCGATCATGCCCGGAAGGAAAAAGTCGATCATCTTGTATTCTCTTCCTCCGGGATCAATGGACGTTATGATACCCGCGATGGTCTTTTGATCTTTGTAATACATTGTATCCAGTGAGTGGATCACATTACTTAAAACGGGTTGCAATTGTGCGTATTCACGCTGGCTTGCAGACGATGTCCGCAGATGAATCGTATAGGGTGATGGGCTGCTGTCACTCTTCCGTATATCAATAACAGCGGCGATCCGGCCCTTTAACAATTCTTCTTCAGCGTTCTTTTTTGAAGGGTTGAGAACTTTCAAAAAAGGATGATGTGCAATTTGCTGGTATAAAACACTGGTGGAATCGATATTCTTTTCGAAGGCAATATCCACAGAAGGTGCTCCTCCACCACCGGCCAGCGACCCAAATATCCAGATCAGTACAATGGGGAAAAACAGCGAAAAAAAGATGGACTGCGGACTTTTGAATGTTGCTACCAAACTAGCTTTGGTAATTGCCAGCATGGCCCTGATTTGACTGTATTGGTGCATGTATAAGAGAATGGAGAAGTGGAGAGCAGAGAGTGGAGATTTTACTCGCCACTTGCAACTCACCACTCACGTTTTATCTGATAATTATTTCGAATGGCAATCTTGCCTGCGCAGAACCAGTCATTGCCCTGACCTTTTTCAACTGTGTAAAAATTTTATAATTCTCTTCTCCCAACTCTTCGCGGATCATTGCTGCAGGTTCGGCTTTCTTTTTATTTAAAATGTTATTCAGCCAGCTTTCCGACTCAGGATATTCCCGCACACCGTAATCATCCAGCTTCGCCATTCGTGCCGCACTGTTGATGGCGTCCTGCAGGTTACCCAACCTGTCTACCAACCCAATGCGTAGCGCATCATCTCCACTCCATACCCTGCCCTGTGCAATGGTTTCGATATAGGCCGTATCTTTTTTTCTTCCGGTAGCTACCCTTTGTTTGAACTGCGCATAAATACGGTCGATACTCGATTGAATCAGTTGTTGCTCTTTTGCACCAAGCGGCTTTAAGGTACTTCCCGCATCGGCGTAAGGTGCCGTGTTCACACCATCGAAGGTGATACCCAATTTATTTTTGAAAAAGCCTTCCATGTTTGGAATCACACCAAATACGCCAATAGACCCGGTGATAGTATTTGGATGGGCAAAAATGCTGTCGGCGCCGCAGGCAATGTAATAACCACCCGAAGCGGCAACATCGCCAAAGCTGACAATAACCGGCTTTTTGTCCTCTTGTCTTGCCACCTGTATCTCCCGCCAAATAATATCGCTTGCCAGTGCGCTGCCACCACCGGAGTTTACCCGCAGCACAATTGCTTTCACCGATTCGTCCAACCGTGCCTTGCGAATCAGCGCTCTGAAGTTTTCGCCACCAATTTGTGTATTGTCACCACTGCCATCCACAATATCTCCTTCCGCATAAATGATGGCAATCTTGTTTTTTCCTGCCTTCCTAACATTCACAGCATCATTATATGTCGTAGTGGAGATCAAGGACAGTTTTTCTGTACTGCCAAGGTTCAGGTTTTTTTTCAATTCCGCTTTTACTTCATCATCATACTTCGCGCCATCAATAAGCTTTGCCGTTACTGCGTCCTGCGGCGTTTGAATAGAAGCATTAGCAGCCAAACGGTACAATGTACCCGTATCTACATTCCGCGATACGGCAGCCTGTTGCAGGAAATAACGGTACATGTCGCCCAGCCATTCGGTGGTCTGCAAGCGGTTCTCCGGTGTCATTTTCTCCGTACGGAAAATTTCTGTGGCGCTTTTGTATTTACCGGCGTAAAAGATCTGCGCCTGGATATCCAGCTTTTCAAGCGTTCCTTTTAAAAAGGGAAGTGAAACATTAAACCCTAACCAGTCGATGGTGCCGGTAGGATTTACATAAACCCTGTTGGCTGCACTGCCAACGAAATAGGCATTTTCGGATACCGTGTTTCCATAAGCAATGACAAACTTTTTGGACGTTTTAAAATCCAGGATTGCCGACCGGATCTCATTACTGGAGGCATAACCGTTTGCATTGCCATCCATTGAAATATAAATGCCGGAGATGTTCTCATCTTCTTTTGCATGACGGATCAAACGAACGAGTTCAAACAGTGTTGGCGGCTCTTCTGTGCCGATGGAAGAAAAAGCGGTGCTGGCGCTGTGCTCGGGATAATGTTTGCTTAAGTCAATGACGAGGACAGACTGTGACTCCACTTCCGACTCCTCTTTATCAGCAAGTCCTTTTATCACACCTATCATAACAATAAGAATGATCACCGAAAAAATAACCAGCGCTAAAAGAGCTGCGAAAAATGTTTTAAAAAAACTCCTCATTGAGAAAAAATTTCAATCGTCCAAAAATAGGGGATATTTGACGCCGTCGTTAGCAGACCTGAAATGAATAAAGCATATTTACTGATTGGTGGCAACATCGGCAACAGGGAGGCCTACCTTTCTGCTGCCAGGGAACAGATTCAAAAATTTTGTGGCAAGATCGTCAGTCAATCTTCCCTCTATCAAACCGCTGCCTGGGGTTTGCAGGACCAGGATGCCTTTTTAAACCAGGCGGTGGAAATTGAGACAGCACTTAACCCGCACCAGCTTTTGTACCAGCTTTTAGAAATAGAGGAATCGCTGGGGCGAAAACGGGAAATCAAATACGGACCGAGGGTTATTGATATTGATATTTTGCTTTTTGCAGGCGAGATAATAAAGGAAGATGGGTTGACAATTCCCCATCCGCAAATGCAAAACAGAAGATTTGTGCTGGTTCCTTTGAGTGAGATTGCCCCTGAAGAAATTCACCCGGTCCTTGAAAGCACCATTGCGCAACTGTTGAGAGAATGCCCTGACAATTTAACTGTGCAAAAGTTTCAGTAGCCAATTGCATCAACATCTTTTATTTTGCCGGCGCTTAAATGAAATATTCGTTTGTTACAATAGAAGGAAACATTGGTGCAGGAAAGACGACGCTGTCAAACCTGCTGGCAAAGCATTACAATGCAAGGCTTATCCTGGAGCAGTTTGCCGACAACCCTTTTCTACCCAAGTTTTACGAAAACCCTTCGCAGTATGCCTTTCCGCTGGAATTATTTTTTATGGCCGAACGCTTTAAGCAACTGAAAGACTTGCTGCAGCAAAAGGATTTGT
>DASVSM010000018.1:0-2851 GCA_036388115.1 Flavisolibacter sp. | reverse complement strand
CCGCCGCCCATCATTCGTGCGCCTAAAACATCCGGATTATTTCGCACTGCATTCACCAAAAAATCCAGCTCTTTGCAGCTTACCTCGTATTCCTGGCTCAGTCCATCATGAGACCCATACATGTTTTGACCGAGGGTTTTTAAATCGCCGTTTTGCAAAGCGTCGCAGGCCGACAGCAGCCGGCTGTTCTCTTCCACTACATATTTGCAACGGCGGTACACCGTGTCCTTCTTCGGCTTTACATGTTTATCCAGCATCTCCAGTGTTACGTCCCGTAAACTGCTTACGTTTCCGCCACCTTCATTAACCAGCGCAACACCCTCCGCACACTCTTCCCGCCTTGTATTGTACTCCGAAGAAGCGAGCGAATGCTTTACGTTGGTATTAAGCAAAACGAGTTTATAGCCTTGCAGTTTCAATGGCACATATTCGTAGGCCAGCGATTGGCAATCCAGTTTAATCACATGATCCTCTTTTCCAAAGACAGATGCAAACTGGTCCATAATGCCGCACATTACACCGGCATATGTATGCTCCGCCTTCTGCCCTATCTGGGCCAGTTCTTCTTTTTCAATTCCAAGGGAGAAAATTTCATTCAACGCAAAGGCCACTGAGCACTCAACCGCCGCCGAGGAAGAAAGGCCTGCGCCCACCGGCACATCCCCATCGAGGTTTAGGTTAAAGCCATGGATTTCATAGCCACGCTTTTTAAGTTGATCAACCACTCCCAGGATATAGTTCGGCCATTGTTTGTCGGTAGGCGTGATGGTTACCAGGTCGGTGTTGTGTTCCTCGTTAAATTCTTCGGAGTATAAAAAAATCTGGTCATCATCGCGACGGCTGATGCCGACATAGACCGCTTTGTCAATGGCTGCCGGCAATACAAAGCCATTGTTGTAATCAGTATGCTCGCCAATGATATTGACCCGTCCCGGCGACCGGAACACCTGCGGTTCTGCGCTAAAACGTTGCCTGAATTTCTCCTGTACCGAATGGATCAAAGTCTCGTTCATTTTGCTTGTTTTGTTAAGGGTTTTCAGCAATAAAAATGATTCTGAATCGGCTATAAAAATAAGGCTTCCGTTTTCAACTTTCCTTTTTCTGCCTTCAACGATGAAATGGACACCGAACACGAAATAGGGTTTTCTTTTTTTGCCTTTTGTTCTTTCTTTATTCTACAATTGAGCCACGAAAAAAAACTCAGTTCATTACCTTAAAAAAACTGTATGACATCCACCAACGTAACCGTACCATTTTTAGAGCATGACCCTGAACTTGCCTACCGCTGGAGCACCGAAAGAGCCCAGGACTGGATGGAAAGAAACAACTGGCTTGTGGGTTGTAATTACATCCCCAGCAATGCTATCAATCAAATGGAAATGTGGCAGGAAGAAAGCTTCTCGCCTGCGCTTATCGATAAAGAGCTGGGCTGGGCAGCCTCCCTTGGCTTCAACACGGCCCGTGTTTTTCTTCACCACCTGTTATGGGAAGAGAATGCGGAAGGCTTTCTGAATCGCATTGACGAATACCTGACCATCGCCGACAGCCATGGCATTCGCACCATGTTTGTTCTGTTTGATGCTGTTTGGAACCCGTTTCCAAAACTGGGTAAGCAACCACAACCAAAGCATAACATTCATAATTCCGGCTGGGTACAATGCCCCGGTTACGATGTGCTGAACAACCCAGACAGCTACGACAGCCTCCATAACTACGTCAATGGTATTGTCTCGCATTTCAAAAATGATGAGAGAGTGTTGATCTGGGACTTGTATAACGAACCGGATAACATGAACTTGGCGTCTTATAAAGACGACGACTACATCATCCACAAAGCTGAGCTTTCTATGGAGTTGTTGAAGAAGACCATCAACTGGGTGAGAGTCATCAATCCAACACAACCTATTACCATGGCGCCATGGCAGAACGACTGGAGCTGCGACACCAAGATCACAGCCCTGGATAACTACATGTTCAGCCATTCGGATATCGTTAGCTTCCATTGCTACGAGGATGCGGAAGGCATGGAAAGCCGTATTAAAGATGTTATGCGCTATGGCCGCCCGATGATCTGCACCGAATACATGGCAAGGCCGTTTGACAATACCTTCCAGGCAATTCTTCCCTTGTTTAAAAAATACGGGATTGGTGCATATAACTGGGGATTGGTTGCTGGTAAAACACAAACGCATTGTCCGTGGGATTCCTGGACGGTCAAATACGAACAAGAACCCGAATTGTGGTTTCATGACATCTTCCGTGAGAATGGTGAACCTTACATTAGGGAAGAAGTTGAATACCTGCAGAGCTTATTAAAAGTGAGCACAGAGAAAGAACTGAAAGTAGCTTAAGCATATTTACTTAGTTAAAAGGCCGTCTGTAAAAGATGGCCTTTTTGTTTAAACGACCTCTTACAGTCTTTTCAATTGCTTACCTTTCCAATAGAACCATTTCTACCAAACTGCTATGCAGAGAGTCATTATTTCCTTTCTAGTTGCATTCGTGCTGCTCATGGTGGTAATTGTATTGAGCCGTGTCACCTACAACAATATCCAGGCCTTCGGGAAAGAGGCAGAAGTCTCACGCAGCATCATCAAACATTACAGTGATATTGATGTGCAGCTAAGGAGTGCAGAGATTTACTCCCCAACTTATGGGAACACAGCCGCAAAAGAGCTGTACCAGATCTATAAGGAAGATTTAAACAACATTGAACCCTCCCTGAAGCAACTCAAGTTTGTGGGAAAAGGCGACAGCCGCCATGAGGAGGTGACCGATTCGCTGGAGCAATTGATTCGCAAACACCTTCCTTCCTTACGAAGTAAGAACATGGTAGAAATTATCGCCACTG
>DASVSM010000017.1:0-7347 GCA_036388115.1 Flavisolibacter sp. | reverse complement strand
TAAAATCTGCTTCAGGTTTTCAATGTGTACTTCCATTTCTTTTGCCCGCTGCAGGTGGCGCTCCGCACTGGTGTTATAGCCACGCTCCAGGTCTTTTTTCCCCAGCTTCAGCAACATCACCCTTCGCTCTTCCATCATGCGGAGCGATGTCCAGAAAGTGCCTTCCATTACTTCCGACATGCGGATCAGTAATTCCCTGTCGCTATAGGAATGACCTACGTGGCAACGGTAATGGGTGGGACGTTCTTTTTGCGTGACATATAACCCACCACCACAATCGGGACAATTTATTTCTGCTTTTTCAAACTGTGCCACGTCTTCAATGCGGGTGGAAATGCGCTGGTCGATAGCTGATTCCACTCTGACATCGTAGGGCACTTCCACTTCTACAGGGTCTGTATTCCGGATAATTTCTCTTAGCAACGCTCCCATATTCGCTAATGATTCTGTGTAGTCAACAGAAACATTGTCCAGCACCGAAAGCGGCATATCGGGATGATCAGCTTCATTAGGATCCTGCACAATAGCAAGCCCTCCGCTGCGCTTGATGGTTGCCATTCCGGATGTGCCGTCATCCAACATACCAGTTAAGACAATCCCAATGACTCTTGCATTGTACATGGCAGCTGCTGACCGGAACAGGTTGTTAATAGAAGGACGCCAGCGGTTCTCCGGTGCGCCTCTGCCAATAATGACATGGCCTCTTGCCAACACCAGGTGTTCATCAGGCGGGGCAATGTAAATACTGCCCCGCCTGATGGGCTCTCTATCTTCCGCTATTTTACAGACAAGACTTGTATTTTCCTGTAGGCGTTGAAATAAATACTTGCCGATGCCTTTACGGGAGAGATGCAGCACAATAAAGAAGGCTGCATCCATATCGGGTGTTAGTTGCGTAACCAGTTCCTCCAATGCACGAATGCCACCCGCCGACGTTCCAATAACAACAATAAACTTAGGCTCATCAATTGCTCTTTCGCTCATGCAGTAGTTAAGCAATTGCTGTGCCTTTTGATGATACAGATGAGATGGAAAATAGAAATTACCGGTGAGTAGCGTTACCATACTTATGAATTGGCCTTCATAACAACAAGGCGTGCATTTTGTATTCTTTATGATGTTCTTTTTATGTATTGTCAAAAGAAAGCTTATCTTCACCGTGTTAATTTGAGCCTCGCATTAGTATTTATTAATTAGCCTGCTACGTGCATCTTAGTTAGTGTCTTACTCCTCGCTATTCTCAGATATTTTTTAATCTATTTATTTTTTTAGAATGAACATTTACGTTTCAAACTTAAGCTTCAACGTACAGGATGAGGACTTAAAAGAATTTTTTACACCCTATGGTGAAGTAACATCAGCTAAGGTTATTAATGACCGCGAAACAGGCCGCTCAAGAGGCTTTGGTTTTGTAGAAATGAGCGATGATACTGCTTCCCGCAAAGCCATTGCGGAGCTGAACGATGCTGCTGTAGACGGCAGAACCATTAAAGTAATGGAGGCTAAGCCGAAGGAAGACAAGCCTGCCCGTAACTTTAACAACGGAAACAGCTATAACAAAAACAGGTATTAATCTGATTTTCTATAAAAAAGCCCCGGTTAACCGGGGCTTTTTATTGTCCCTTCTTCTTCATCATAAAATATAAAAACGTGGAAAGATTTTCAAAAGAAATAGCAGTTGGAAAAGAAACAAGGTTATTTGTATTTACACGGATGGAAAACGTGAATGGCGTTAAATTCTTTGTTACATCGAAAGATGAAAATAAGAAAGCCATTTCGTTTAGCTTAACCAGGGCAAAACAAGATAGCTGGAAGCTGCTGCCGGGCTCACTGCGCTGGTTATATGCAATAGAGTCGCAGTTGGAAAATGCTATCCTTGATACCCGTTTGAATTAAACATTCGCATTCCATCGCTTGCAGGCGGATGCGAATAACTGCACCACGGCTGGCTGTCAGGTGATCGTTATTTCATAACAGCCCTTTTCTTTTATTACCTACTGGCCTAGCAGTGGGTGACGTTTCCGTCTCCGCAACTACTCCAATTTGGAACCGGAATGGTGGCACCCTTAACCTACCTGTACCCGCAGCAGTTCCCTGCTCCTTCAATTTTTCAATTGGATATTTCTACCGGCACAATTACCTTTGCCGCCTAATTTTCGCTACCTCAGGGAAAAGAACACAAACCTTAACCAACCATGAAGGCAAACCCTCTGTTTACCATTCAGAGCATCATCCTTGCCGATGACGATGCTGATGACCGCTATGTATTTCAGGAACTGATAGAAGAAATACATCCGAAGATGCAGCTCGAGATTGTTTCAAATGGCCTTCAGTTGATGAAGCTTCTGGAGCACTTTGCTCCCGACCTCCTTTTTCTCGACCTGGAAATGCCTTACAAGAACGGACTGGAATGCCTGATTGACATCAGGGGAAACGAACGGCTAAAAGAACTGCCGGTGGTTGTTTTTTCGTCTACCACAAGGCCTGCCAATATTCAGACGGCCTATGAAATGGGGGCTCACCTGTTCTTAATCAAAGATGCTTCCTTTCAGCAATACTCTCAATCGATACAGGCTATTTTACAACTGAACTGGAAAGAGCCGGTCAAAATAAAGGAACAATATTGCATCAACGACCGGTATGTCGTTTTCAGTTGACCCAAACGAAAATGGGATTGGTCGCGATTAAGAACAATCACTGCAAAGCTTCCAAATTTTTAAAACAGGCTTCTCTCCTTTCTTCCTCCTTCCCCCAAATCTTGCTATGTATCGCCAAAAAATCCTTTGGCTATTAATTTGCTGACTAGCTAATGAAGCTCATAATTCACACTTACCTTATTATACGTTATGCAGGAAGACTTTCAATTGCTTATTGATTCCATTAAAGACTATGCGATATAAATGCTGGATGTAGAAGGCTATGTCACTACCTGGAATGCCGGAGCAAGGCGCATGAAGGGATACAATGCGGAAGAAATTCTTGGACGTCACTTTTCTTCGCTATTCACTGCTGAGGACCAGGAAAAAAAAGCGACGAAAGGAGCTTCATACTGCACTTACGAAAGGCCGCTACGAAGAAGAGGGATGGCGGATGCGGAAGGATGGCAGCCGCTTTTGGGCCAACATCATCATCACACCCATTTATAACGAGACTAAAAAACACATTGGTTTTGCCAAAGTAACCCGCGACCTGACTGAAAAGAAAAGAAGCGAAGAGCTTTATCTTTTGCTGGTAAGCCAGGTAAAGGAGTATGCCATTTTTATGCTAGACACTACAGGACACATCCTGACGTGGAACGAAGGCGGAGAACGTATTAAAGGCTATACGGCGCACGATATTGTGGGCCGCCATTTTTCTCTTTTTTATTCCGATGAAGACAATGCAGCGGGCAAGCTTGCAAATGAACTGGCCATTGCTATAAGAACAGGTAAATACGAGGAAGAAGGATGGCGCATAAGAAAGGATGGAACACAGTTTTGGGCTAGCGTAACTATCACACCTATATACACCGACAAGCACATTGGCTTTGCCAAAGTCACCCGGGACCTCACCAGGCGAAAGGAAATGGAACAGCTCAACCGGGCTAATATTATTTTGGAAGCCACCAATAAAGAACTGGAACGCTTTGCCGTAATGGCTAGCCACGACCTGAAAAAACCGTTGCGCAAGATACTGACCTTCTCCAGCCGCGTGCTGGATGATCAAAATAACCTTCCGCATGAAAAGCACCGCGAATACCGGGAAAAGGTTGCGTCATCCTGCAGACGGATGGACACGATGATTGATGACATTTTAAACTATTCGGCACTTTCTAAAAAGCAGCATTTTCAGAAAAGCAACCTCGAAACTATTTTAGCGGAAGCACTGGAACTGCTGGAAGATGCAATGGAAGAAAAGAAAGCGGCAGTGAGCCATAAGGCCCTTCCCGAGGCCATTGTTATTCCCACACAAATGGGCCGTCTGTTTCAGAACCTGATCTCCAACTCATTAAAGTTTTCCCACCAGCAAGAGACGCCTCTTATCACCATCACATCAGAGTTCCTTGATAAAACCAAAGTGAATACGGAAGGACTTTGGCCGGCAGACCAATACCTGCAGCTACGGTTCAGGGACAATGGAATCGGGTTTGAACAGGAATATGCCGAAAGAATTTTCAACCTTTTCGACCGGCTGCATGGCCGGTCAGCTTATGAAGGCACCGGCGTGGGCCTGGCCATCTGCCGGAAGATTGCAGAGAACCATGGAGGCAGCATCACGGCACAATCATCGCCCGGCAAAGGGGCAGAATTCACCATCCTGCTCCCTGCCTGAGAAACGTTAGGCTTACGGCCGTCTTGCTACTTTATTTTTATCCGGCCATTTACTATTTCTTTACCGGTTGTTGGGCTATCACTGTATAATTACTGCGGCAATGGTTTACCGAATGAGCAGTTGTACATCCCCTTTCAAATACTGCGGCTGTCATTGCTTTTGCAACAGAAGCCCGACAAAATGGGCGAACTTATCCGGAGGTGTTCCGAAGCTGGAAAGCAGGAAATTTATGGCCGGTTGGGGGATTACAGCCGTCTCTTTCATGCATGCAACCAGCATGTTTACTTGATGGTGGATAACAAAGCTGCAGCCTTTTTTTATTTCAATTACAGCTTTGCGCCTTTGCACGATGCCAATGGAGAAGTTGATGGTGTAATGAATACCGCGTAAAAACAGTCTGGCACAAATAGATAAATACTATTTCGGCAAACGGAAGCTGGTATATCTGTCCCTATTAAAATGATCAGCCGTGATCTTTTCCGGTTGGCTCCAGTCAAGTTCAATAATTCCCTTTATTGTTGCTTTAATTGGTGCCAGACCGGCGGGCTTTGATACATAAAGGCTGGCACCGAGCCGGTAGGCTTTTGCCATGTCTTTTGGTAAAAATGAACTGGAATACATCACAACCGGTATCTGTTTTAATTCCGGGTGTTTCTTCAGGTCTACCAGGCAGTCAAAGCCATCCATCCCAGGCATATCGATATCCAGAAAAATCAGGTCAGGGTTAAGTTCTGAAGCATGCAGAAGCAAGTGTTTTGTTTCGTTCAGACAGACAAGCTTAAGCGAGGGCTCAATCTCTTTTAGTTGCTCTCCGAAAAAGAAACAATCGTCAGCATCGTCATCAACAAGCAGTATCTTTTTCAACATTGTTTTCATTGCCGTTTAGTGAAAGGATTGAGGTGATTTTCTCAGGTTGGCAATATGAGGAACACATTATCAAAGAGAGCATGGTAAACCTACTAACTTCTGGTAACAACA
Source organism: Flavisolibacter sp. (assembly GCA_036388115.1). Lineage (GTDB taxonomy): Bacteria > Bacteroidota > Bacteroidia > Chitinophagales > Chitinophagaceae > Flavisolibacter. The sequence continues at coordinate 2,058 of DASVSM010000017.1, read as the reverse complement.
AAGGTAAATTAGGGCCAAAGAGAAATTTGACTGGTTGGACGCGGCAAACACCCGGTTTCCGAACGTCTTTAATCCCTTAGCATTTTCCATTTAAAGCTAGTGTGAACCTGCATATCAGCGGACCTGAGCCATTCATAAGATGGCATAATTATTTTTCATTTCGTTAGCATATGAGTAACAAGAATCCCATCATAATAGTTGAAGATGATCATGATGACCAGCTAATATTGCGGGATGTTCTTGAGGAGCTTGCCGTAAAGAACGAGATCCGTTTTTTTGATGAGTGTGACAGTGCCTACAACCATCTGATGTCAATTAAAGAAAGCCCATTCCTCATTATCTGCGATATAAATCTGCCAAGAATGAATGGGATCGAACTAAAGAAAAAGATTGACTCGACAGATCTTTTGCGCAAGAAAGCCATTCCTTTTATTTTCCTAACAACATCGGATGTACAGCAAACAGTTGATGATGCATACAATGTGACCAACCTTCAGGGCTATTTTAAAAAAGGCACGTCCATGCAGGAAATCAAACAACGGGTGAAATGCATTTTGGAATACTGGTCAACCGCGTTGCATCCGAACGATAAATAAAAAGAGGTAAGCTGCATGCTTAAGGCACGCACATCGCCTATTTATGATGGGCCCTGGCTTTATTCAGGGTGAGAAGGGGAATTATACCAGCCGTTTTTTAGAAACGCGAATGTCAGACGGATCAACGCTGTTTATCTATTTTCGTGCATCCGGTGCTTTCATTTATGGCCACCAGTTTTAAAGCAATTCCTTTACGTCCCCAATATCAATCAGGTGCAGATAGGCTTCAATACCGCTTGTATCCGCATAACACTTCAACAGGAAAATTGAAGACGAGTTGTCCTTAAAAAATACTTCCACATAAAAATCATCCACCTGGTAAAGCATAGCATTGAGGTTGCCCGCCCTTCTTTCCATCAACAACACACCATGAAATGTAATAACCGTTTTCTGTACAAACTGCGTTGCCGAACAGAACTTTGAAAATGTCATACGTCAGTTTTAGATACAACTATTTTTCAGGCTGTTTTCGTTTGCCATTTTTCCCTTGCTTCCAGAAAGAGAGGTGTGTTCTTCACGATAGAAAATAAAACCTGCCGCAACTCCAGGAGGCCCGGATAATTATCATCTTTTTTGGGAAGGAGGGCTTCATAATCTGTTTTAAGGACAATTTCATCGCCAAATTCTTCTATAATATCCTGATGGCGTACAATGATAAAAACAAAGCAGGGATATTCGGAATCTTCAATAAACATTTCACCTTCGTAAAGTTTTTTACGAAAGATAAAACTGATAATCGCATCCATCTGTTGATCAGTTAAAACATGAGCCAAACACACAATACAGAAGTAGCTGTAGCCTGGTTTAGATAAGATGCCGGTTAAAATGTTTGCGTAGTGGCTATGGGTAGTAGTAGGAAGGTAGTCTTTCTTTCCGTGCGAAGAGATGTATTTTAGACGCAGCCGATTAGAGGTTTTGCACAAGCTACTTTTAACAGGCTATGCCGTCTGTGGCAATGCTGCATGTTTATAACTATATCATTGGGTATTTTGGTGCGAGCTTAATTTTGAGCACCACCATGAAAAAGGTTTGCCTGCAATTTCAAACCATTACGAAGCTGACGGACTTCCTTCAGCTTATCGAGAATATTAATTGCGAGATCAACCGCCAGCGGCTGACGGTGATCTGCGAAATATCGGAGAAAGAACTGGAGATGGCTATTATGGATTTTGATGCACAAGTCATTAGCAAACCGCAGTAGTGCAAAGATTTGCAGCTTAATCATCAAAACCCTTTCTGCATTTGCCGAAGAGCCTTAATTTTTCTTAAAACGGTAAGGGTTAATGCCGCCACTACCTACTTTATAAGAACCTTTTTTCGACTCCCGTGGTTCAGCTTCCTGAACAGTAATAACACGGCCGTTAACTTCTGTTTTATCCAAAGCGGCAATCGCAGTTTTAGCCTGCTGATCATCCTGCATTTCAACATAACCAAAACCTCGTGACTTATCGGTAAAAGCATC
>DASVSM010000016.1:0-4211 GCA_036388115.1 Flavisolibacter sp. | reverse complement strand
AAGAGAACGTGTACGTGTTCTTATTTTTTGCTTCCGAATCATCTGTAAAAAAAGGATTGTTCTGGCCTTCTTTGGTTAAGGTTACTTTTTGCAGGTTTACTTCTGACGTTAGTGTGCCGGTGATAGTATACTCGCCATTTGTATTTGCCTGGCCTTCGGTTGCGTTATTGGTAAAGGAAAACTTGGGAGCATCGTTATCCTTGGAACAGGACGCGAAAAACAATAATGCGGTCAACGAAAAAAGTGCAATGAGCTTTGCTTTCATAGGGTAATTTTTGTGAAAGATAGCTGTTGGGGATGGCTAATCAAAGTAACCAATCAGGCAGCGGGATAAAAGCCCGTATAAAAAGGTCAGAGTCCATTCGCTTACTTCAGGCCATTGGGCTACACCGTCCGCCGTGATCTTGTAAATCATTGAGTTCCTGGCATTGTTTAAAAAACTACCCTTTGGTTTTTTAACGCTATAAAACTCTTTTCCGTTTGCTTAACTGCTTTTTTATGAAAGGCGAGCTGCGCTTTCCCTTTGGATGATGCACCGTTAATGCCACCAAGGCCTTGCATGGTCCAGTTGTAATTGCGTTTGTTTCTTTTGTACCAGTTGTCCTTGTTTATTTTTTTACCTGGGAAAATGTAATAATCGCTGTGCTTTATAAAATGATAGCTCGTGTCGCTTTCGGTTACCTGTAACGCCCATCTGTCAAGTGTTGTCAGTTGCGAGCATGTGGCAGGATCAATTACATAATACACCAAACCATTCTCTTCTTGCACCGGCAGTGCTGCGGCCACGTGATAGTTCCAGCGGTTTGTTAAGCTGCCGAATCCTTTCCTGCGAAAGTAGCCGCTGAATACCCATGCTTTGCAGTTGACAATACCCCAGCTATCCAGCAAAATACAGATGGCATTCGCCCTGTCCTCACAGTCGTTGTTCGCCTCCTTCCACCGGAACAAACCGGCGTTCTTAAAGTAGTGAAAGATTTGTTCAGCCTGTGACTTTGTAACGGACAATTCCCCTGGCAAGTCATCTGCCAATGATGCATCAAATAACGTGGCTGGCTCTTGTTGTTCCATGATGTTACCTGTAGCGAAAGTAAATCGGCACAGTGGATTTATTCTGTTTGTGTTTGCAGTCTCGTTATCTCATCTTCCATCTTACCACGTACATATCGTTGGTGATGTACAATATTTTTTCATCGGCCGACAAGGCGCAGTTAGAAGCGGCTTCGGTTAACCGTAGCTTCCCTAATAATTTTCCGCTGCTGTTGAATATCCATATTCCACCGGGACCGGTAGCAAATACGTTTCCGTTCTTATCAATCTTTAATCCGTCGTTACCGCCTTTCAACGATCGGTCGTAGCCGGCAGCACTGTAAAAGATCCGTCCGTTGCGCACTTCACCGTTTGCATCTACATCAAAGGCATACCAGTTGGGCTTTCTGCCATCGGAGTTGGCATCGATAAATGTTTTTAGGCCGGGGAAGAAAGCAATGCCATTCGGCCTTGTCAACGTATCGGTGACCAGTATAATTTCTCCTGACGTTTTTACTTTGTATACTCCCTGGTAGGCCATCTCTTTTTTGGGATCGGCCATTCCTCTTTCAAGGCCGTAAGGCGGGTCCGTAAAGAATAGTTCTCCTTTGCTGTTAAACACTGCATCATTGGGGCTGTTCAGTTTTTTACCACCATAGCTACCAGCAAGCGATATAAATTTTGGAGAGGGCTTATCAAGCGGCGCTTCCATGGCAGCCATTCGCCTGTCGCCATGCTGGCAAAGTACAAGGGTGCCTTTGTTATCCAGTGTTAGCCCGTTACTGCCTGTTTCGCCGCCGCGTTTTGCTGTGTCCGTATATCCCGATGGCGTGAGGTACACTTCGGTGCCGCCCTTCTCCGTCCATTTGTAAATGGTGTTGCGTGGCACATCGGAAAAGAGAAGGGCGTTGTACTTTTCAAGCCACAGCGGCCCCTCGCTCCAGTCGAAACCGGTGGCAATAATTTCTGCCTTTGCCGTAGCAGAAAGAATGGCATTTATAGAACTGTCGTACCGTTCAATGCTGCCAATAGTTGGATAACTTGTTTGTGAATTAGCGGTTATGCCTGCTAACAGGAAAGAGAAGAAAAGGTATTTCATGCGCCGTTTGTTCATTGGTTTTGTGGCCTGTTCATTAAACCTACGGTAATCCCTTTGCAGTAGCAAATATTGTCATAGTAGCAATCATGGATAGCTACGCAAAAAATAAAAGCCATTGCCGAACAACTTAGTTTTAATGCATGAAGGGATGGTTGTGTTACGTAATGGGACTGCTTTATATAGCGGCCGGCCTCTATCATTTTATTCACCCGGAAACCTACCTGCGCATCATGCCTCCCTGGCTGCCGGCACACCATTTCCTGGTATTGCTTAGTGGTATCATCGAAGTGGTGCTGGGCGTTCTGGTTATCCCTCCTTTTACAAGAAGGCCGGCTGCGTGGGGACTCATCGTTTTGCTGCTTGCCGTCTTTCCTGCCAACGTTCAAATGATGCTGAATTACCGGAGGGATGGGAACCCCTTGCTATGGGTCGCTATCCTGCGGCTTCCGTTGCAGGCAGCGCTTATCTGGTGGGCTTATGTTTATACGAAGCCACGCAAGACCAAGGCTATATAAATCATGGGTACAAAGGGCAGATACCAATGCTACCGTTTAAGAACGACGTGATCGGCAGGGAAACAGAATTGCCGTAACCGAAAATGAATTACTTTAGAAAGCAACCAACAAATGCTTTTGAATGGATGTTGCACAAACCTGTAAAAACTGTCACCAAATTTTTCAAGGCAGCTACTGCAATTTCTGCGGACAGAAAGTGGCACACCGGTTAACGACCCCACATGTTTTTCACGAACTGCTGCATGTGTTCACGCATGCCGACAAAGGCATTCTTTCCCTTATTCCCACGATTCTTTTTCGTCCCGGAAAATTTGCGCTGGATTATGTAGAGGGCAAACGAAAACGGTACTTCAGCATTTTTCAATACCTGATCCTGCTGGTGGGAGTGGTTACCTTTCTGATGGCAAAGTCACATTACCTGGAAAATCTTACCCAATCCCTCAATGCCGGTTCGCCAGGTTCACTCAGGGTGCAAACCGTACAGAAGCAAATGATGGGAGGCCTGCAGCAATACATGAACCTTGTGCTGTTTGCCCTGCTGCCGGTATTTTCTTTGTTTAGCTGGCTGGTATTCCGGTCGAAGAAATACAACTATGCGGAGCACTTTGTACTGCAGGCGGCGGTGCAGGCACAGATCAATACCTTTATCCTTATTTTCATTATACCCCTGGCATTTTTACTTCAGAAAGAGCAACAAAAAATATTGTTACCGATCACTATTGTGCTGTTTGTTGTCTGTACCACAACTGCCATCCGGCAGTTTTTCAACGTAAGCTGGCTGCAGGCATTTCTGAAAGGGCTTGTTGTTTATATTCTCACCAATATTATCCAGTTGATCCTTACCATTGTTGCCACGGTGTTACTTGTAATGAAGTACAAAGGGTAATGCAAGCAAGCACGTTTTGCCCATGAACGGAAAACAATAGGCCGGTCAGACTGCACGAGTGTTTTGCAGCGTGGCAGGATTATTATACAACTACCGGCGATAACCAATCATTTCAACTTTATAATCAATTTTATGGGAAATCTCCTGTACATTCTCGTTGTTATTTTAATCATTGGGTGGCTTTTAGGAATGTTTGCCTTTCATGTAACCAGCGGACTGATTCACACCTTACTTGTCATTGCTGTTATTCTGATCATCGTCAAGCTGGTCACCGGAAGGCGAGGCATCTAAGCAAAAATATTTGCGCCCCGATTGCCATGCTTTAATGACGATTTTGCGAGCGGCACCATCCTGTCTCTTAGCCCGATGGTGCCGCTCCAACGGCGGCAAAGCTGATAGTGGCGGTACACGTTGGTAGATCGGAAATAAGCGTTTCGTTCGTTTAGCTGCTACCAAAGAATAAAGCCGGTGGGATAAAGTTTGTTCCTGGCAAATAAAGCAGTAAGATCAGTGCCAGTTTTTGTCGGGCATTTTCTGCAGCCGCTTTGCTGCCAGTACGATATCCTGCAGTTCAACCGGGTTGCTGAAAGGGTCTTCATCCAATTCCGATACACGATTTAATTCTTTTTGCCACCGCCGTAATTCTTTGATGTAGGGTTCGCATTCCACACGCCGTAACAATTCT
>DASVSM010000015.1:0-3033 GCA_036388115.1 Flavisolibacter sp. | reverse complement strand
ATACTCACTGATCATCTGCGTCTGGCGTGCGGCAGAAATTCCAAATGACTGGCCAACCCATTGACTCAGGGTATTCAGATGTGTTTTGACATTGTTCTTTATCTGCGGAAAGTCAGCTACCAGGCTGCTGATCTGCGACGAAAAAAACCAGATGACCAGTCCGAGAACAATGATGAGTAGTAACAGGGATAAGAAAATTGACAGCCCTTCCGGCACCCGCTTGCTTCTGAGCTTACGGTAGGTTGGCAGCAGGATAATGGAAAGGAAGAAGGCCATTACGAGTGGCGTTATGACATCGCGTCCAATAAAGATGATGGTCCCTAAAAAATACAATCCCATCAATTCAATGGCACGTCGTACCGTCAGCGGAAGGCTATTCATAATATTAATTACACAATATGGGGCAAGTAACTAATAAAACCGGGCCACGGTATGTATTAAGAGCAGGAAATGGAAGCTAGGAATCTCCACAATCAGCAAGACAAAAAAATGTCTCCGCGAAGGAGACATTGTATATGATTTATTCAGCTTTTTTTGAGGTAATTTTCAAGTAACCGATGCACGGCTTCTTTAAGATGATTGTACTGCGGCGGCTTGGTGATCATTTCCACGCCAAAACGCTTGCAATACATTTTGTCCAGCTCGCTGTTGGAGGTAGTAAAAAAGACCAGCGGAATGTCTTTCAGCAATTCATCTTTCTTTATAACACCAAGCGTCTCTTTCCCATTTAGCACCGGCATGTTCATGTCGAGGATAATGAGCGCCGGAAGGTTGCCTTTTTGCTTCTCCGATTCGAGATAATCCAGTGCTTCGCGGCCATTGTTAACTTCCCGGATATCATAATCCTTCCCCGTATCCCGAAGGACATGGCGCATCAGCATCAGGTCGTCAATGTCGTCATCTGCCCACAGGATATATCGTTTGTTCATGTTTTAAAGGGTTCGCAATCGTATTTTCAAGCTGGCTGAACGGCTTCTTTTGTTTCAACCGATAAGATTTCAACATCGGGTTTTGATTCATCGGTCAAAGCCACCTTACCACGATTCTTCCTGATGATGCGTGACCACAGCGAAAGTTCCTGGTCAAACAAAAAGCGGAAGAAAAGTTTTGTCCACGAAGTATGATAATATAAAGTATCATAAAAACCCGAAGCCTGCTTTCTTACCTGCGGTAGTTTGTTCCAGGGAATGGAAGGAAAATCATGGTGCTCGTTATGATAACCTACATTAAAGGCCACTTTGTTTAAAGGACCATAATAGCTATAGGTTTCTTGTTGGCCATGAACCAGGTAATGCTCCTGGATCCAACGGCCACCGAGAGGGTGAAGGCCCACCGAGAAGAAAAAGCTCAGGGCCAGGTAGCTAATTGCCTTCGGTCCCACAAAGTACCAGATAGCCGCCGTAAAGGCGATACAGGCAAACCAGTTAAGTGCAATCCAGCCATCGAACGGTTTAATTTCTTTCAAACGGGCAATACGGAAAGCCTGGAACAAGGGGTAAAAAAGGAACCAGATCACTTTACCGATAAAATAGTTGTTGATGAGCTTGGCCTCCCAGCGGTTTGGAAGGTCGGCATCCAGTTCATGTACACCCTGGAAAGAATGATGTTTGATATGGTAACGTTCAAATGCAATAGCACTTGGGGCCAACTGCGGCAGGTTTGCTAAAATGCCAACATACCTGTTCGCATTTGGATTTTTGAAGATGAGTTTGTGTGTTGCTTCGTGGATCATTACAAATAACGCATGATCTGCAAAAGCGCCAACAAGGTAAGCTGCTGCAAATATCAGCCACCACGATTGATCGGCAAGTAAAAACGCTCCAGCAACCTGTACGCCTACAAGGAACAAAGTCGCATAAAAGGTCATGATGTTTTTACCAATAAGGCTGCGGATTTGCGGATGTTGTTTCAGGATCTGCTTTGTGCGAAGACGATGTGGTTCCGGGGCATTGGAGAAAATAAAATCATTTGGTTTCATACGCCAGTTTTAATGAGGAAATGTAAAGATAGGAAGGAGGCCTTTCCGCCAGCCGAAGTATTCGGTAAAGTATTGAAAAAGAAGGTTGCAGCTTTGAATTTTCTCTTTTGAAATTGTTGTTCAACGAAAGCGGTTTTTACATAGAAAATCTTTCAATATTGGCCGAAGCTTTTCAGCCTTTTGCCGACTATTAACAACCCTACGCTGTTATGCAGCCTATATTTGTTTCCAACGAAGTGCTCGTGTAAAGTCCGCCAGCCTAAACCGCTAAATCATGAAAAAATATTTCTCCGAAAAGAACGCATTAACTGTTACAGTAAGCCTGTTTTGTTTTGTGATGATGATCATTGCTTTTGTAAAAGAGCAATCTCTTTGGCAGGGAATTGGTTTTGCGTTGGCATTCAGCTTCTCTATTGAAGTGATCCAGCACAGAGTCAAAGAAAGAAATTAAGAGCGGCAATTACAATATTGCACAGCCTGTGGCTGTAGTTGGCTGCTATCTTACAAACTGTTCAATGCTTCGCCGTGTGCGAAGTTTTTTTGTAATGAGCAACGAATGATCAACCGTTCGCTTTCAGCCGTAATTTTTGAGATGGATACAAAATGTAATGACTCCTGCTTGCCCTGCTGACGCAGGAAGCATCTGTGCATTGTGCTTTAGGAAAAGAAAGCAATCGATCACTACTCTTACAACACAACTTCAAACTACAGTTCAAAGGTCCCTCAGCCTCATCCGGCTTCGCCACCTTCTCCAATGGGAGAAGGAAATTGGAAATGGATTTAATTTCGGGATGACAAGGCATGAAACAAGATGATAGGAAGCAGCATGAAGGTTTAAACTGAAAGAAGAATTATAAATAGTAGATTAATTGAAGCCTTAAAGAAAGCACAGCATAAGCCAGTACCTGTGCCGATGCTTCTCTCTCCTTGGGAGAGGGAATAAAAGGGAGAGGCCTTCCCTCTGATCCAAATAAAGAACAAACTAATTCCTGAATTCCTGGGAGATCATCAACCCATAAATTCCACCGTCCATTATCCCAATCCCTAGCCGGCCA
>DASVSM010000014.1:0-3991 GCA_036388115.1 Flavisolibacter sp. | reverse complement strand
TAAACATGGTATGCGGTGCATTTTTTAACGGATTGTCTTTCTTATCTAACGCTCCTTCTTCAATTAATGCAATTTCTCTGCGGATGCTAAGCATCGCATTGCAGAATCTATCCAGTTCACCTTTGTCTTCACTTTCTGTAGGCTCAATCATGATGGTGCCGGCAACAGGAAAGCTAAGTGTTGGCGCATGAAAACCATAATCCATTAAACGCTTTGCCACATCTTCCGCTTCTACCTCCGCTGATTTTTTTAACGGACGCAAATCAACAATGAATTCATGTGCACAAGCGCCATGATCATTGGTATAAAGAATATCAAACTGGTCTTTCAATCTTGCCAGCATATAGTTAGCATTCAGGATCGCATATTCAGTTGCTTTGCGAACACCATCCAAACCTAACATGCGGATGTAAGCATAAGAGATGAGCAGGATAGATGCAGAGCCATAAGCCGCAGCAGAAACCGCGTTGGCATTTTTTCTTCCCTGTTCTTTATTCACTTCAACATGTCCCGGTAAATACGGCGCTAAATGTGCCTTCACACAAATAGGACCCATGCCAGGACCGCCACCACCGTGAGGAATGGCAAACGTCTTGTGCAGGTTCAGGTGACAAACGTCAGCACCAATTAAGCCGGGAGCAGTTAAACCCACCTGCGCATTCATGTTAGCGCCATCCATGTATACCTGTCCGCCATGCTGGTGAACGATCTTTGTGATTTCTGTTACCGTTTCTTCATACACGCCGTAGGTAGAAGGATAAGTGATCATGATGCCAGCAAGATTAGCAGCATTCTGCTCTGCTTTTGCCTTCAGGTCTTCTACATCAATGTATCCATTCTCCAATGCTTTTACGACTACTACATGCATACCGCACATTACGGCAGATGCAGGGTTGGTGCCGTGTGCAGAGATAGGGATCAGCATGACATTGCGGTGCCCGTCTCCCCTGCTTTCATGGTAGGCCTTGATAGTTAACAAGCCGGCATACTCACCTTGTGCGCCGCTGTTTGGTTGCAGGCTGCACGCATCAAACTTCGTGATCTCGCACAGGTACTTGCTCAGTTCTTTTGCAATGAATGTATAACCTTCCGCCTGGTTAACCGGCGCAAATGGATGCATCTTGCTCCAGTGTGTCCAGCTAAGCGGAATCATTTCACTTGCCGCATTTAATTTCATGGTGCAGCTTCCCAACGGAATCATGCTATGCACCAGGGAAATATCCTTGCTCTGTAGTTGTGTAATGTAACGCATCATCTGTGTTTCGCTGTGATGCGAGTTAAAGACAGGATGGGTTAAGAATTCAGACGTGCGGGTTAATGAGGTTGGGATGATATCCAGTGTATCCTCATGCTTTAATTCGTACGCAACCGGATCAACATCATTCACAAAAGAATTGATGATATCAAAAAGGTCTGATGGCGTTGTTGTTTCATCAAGTGAAATACCAATATGTTGATTATCGTAATAGCGGAAGTTGATCCGTTGCCTTTCTGCTTTTTCACGGAAAGATTTTACATCATCCACTTTCACCACGATCGTGTCGAAGAAATATTCATTGAGAATTTCATAACCTCTTTCTTCCAGGGCAGCGGCCAGTGTTTGCGTTAACAAGGCAACACGTTTTGCAATGTTGCGCAATCCATCAGGACCATGAAACACCGCATAAAACGCAGCCATATTTGCCAACAAAGCCTGCGCCGTACAAATGTTTGAAGTGGCCTTTTCTCTTTTAATATGCTGCTCTCTCGTTTGCAAGGCCATGCGCAATGCCCGGGCCCCTTGTGCATCCACACTTACACCAATAATGCGTCCCGGAATGTTGCGTTTGAAATCATCTTTGCAAGAGAAAAATGCGGCATGCGGTCCGCCATATCCCAGAGGAACGCCAAAGCGCTGCGAAGAACCTAAAGCTACATCGGCACCCAACTCTCCTGGAGGAGTGAGCAACGTGAGTGCTAAGAGGTCAGTTGCCATAGCAAGATAGCCACCAATGCCATGCACTTTATTTATGAAGTCACGGTAATCTTCTACCGATCCTTTATCATTTGGATATTGCACCAAAGCACCGAAATATGTTTCATCAATTTGCGCTGTTTTATAATCGCCGTAAACAACTTCAATTCCAACAGGAATAGCCCTTGTCACCACTACATCTTTTGTTTGCGGGTACACATCCTCGTCAATAAAAAATTTCGGACGGCTAATGTGATGAATGTCTTTGTTGAGCATGTTGAAGAACATCGTCATGGCTTCCGCCGCGGCAGTTGCTTCATCCAGCAGGGAAGCATTGGCCATCGGCAAAGCTGTAAGGTCGCTGACGACTGTTTGAAAGTTCAACAGGCTTTCCAGACGGCCCTGCGATATTTCTGCCTGGTATGGCGTGTATTGCGTGTACCATCCCGGGGCTTCAAACACATTCCGAAGAATGACACTTGGGGTAAACGTATCGTAATAACCCTGGCCGATATAGTTCTTAAAAACTTTGTTTTTTAAAGACACTTCCTTGATGTGCTGCAGGTAAGCTGCTTCACTCATGGCGGGAGGAAGATCTAACTCTTCCTGCATGCGGATGTTTGGCGGAACGGTACGGTCGACCAGTTCCTGCAAACTGGATACGCCAATGGCTTTTAGCATTTCTGCCGTTTGCTGCTCATTGGGACCGATATGTGTGCGTTGAAACTCGGTGGATTGTGCTTCAAAAAGGCTCATAGATTTTTCTCCTTTGGAAGGCGCAAAGGTAGGGGAAGAATGGGAGGTATAGGCAGTTGAGGACGTGCAACTCCCCAGAGGAGAAAGTTAAAACCTAAAACAGACCAAACGGGGTTTTACAGCAGGAAAAAGCCCCAGCTAAAGCTGAGGCTTTAAATGTGCTCATAATAAAATAAATCAATTTGAACTGGCTACATTTTCGTAACGCTCAATAGTTTTAATAAGCCTTGAGGCAAACTCGTATAGCTGGTTGCTATTTTCTATTTCAACTTTCTCTTCTTTTTCAGTATCAAAGAAGGAAATCGCCTTCTTTTTACCATTGTAATGAAGTCTTGCAATTGGCTTTCTATTGTTGTCGTCAAGTAAGATTCCGAAATAAGACTGCTGATCCCTATGGACAATTCTTGTCACCTTAACCTTAACACAACAAATAGCCCGTACAATATAAAAGCCTTCCATTTCTTCCGCTGTTGTTTGAACTTTATTTTCCTCTGTAACAGTAAGTGCCTCTACCCTTTCTACCTCTTCTTGCTTTTGCTGATCAGTAGCTAACGCTGATTTAAGGCGTTCATTAATCGTGTCGTTAATGTATTGATGAAAAGATCGCTTGACCAATCCCCGAAACTGTTCAAGAACTTTAGGAGTTACTATAGATGAATAAACATTTTTTGCAAAGAAGCGGGTGAATTCATCTGATGGCTCACTGATTTCCTTAATGATAGTGTTCCTTAGCTCGGACATAAATTTTAACTCACTTGCAGTAGTAATGATACTGTCAAGGTTGAAATAGCTCTTGTGAAACTCCTTTAACTTCTCTGTCTGCGATTCTTTTATATCGTCTATTCTAAACTCAAAGAACGGCTTCTCATCCATTTTGTTTGGCTGAACCAGGTCTGTGTAAAATCTAAAAGCAATTCCATTTGTGAGAATCCCAAACTTAGACTCCGTAGTATGAAAATACCTGAAAAGCTGACTGTTGTGCGGGTCGAGGGCTGCAGACCAGTGCTTGCATTCTATTAAAATAATCGGCTTGTCATCTTTTAAGATTGCATAGTCAACTTTTTCTCCTTTTTTAATTCCGATATCGGCTACAAATTCCGGAACAACTTCAAGTGGATTAAATACATCATATCCAAGACACTGGATAAACGGCATAATGAAAGCATTTTTGGTTGCTTCTTCAGTTGAAATTTTGTCTTTCATTTTAGCAACTCTATCGCCAAGTTGTTTTATTTGATCTTTAAAGTCCATAAGCAGTTATAATTTTTCCCAATATAGAGA
>DASVSM010000013.1:0-4343 GCA_036388115.1 Flavisolibacter sp. | reverse complement strand
ATCGGCCGTTCGCTGGAAGATATTATTATCGAACCACTGCGCAGCAACCTGATCCCGGAATTCGGCACCATCAAAAGAAAGTGCATCGAAGCCGGTGCTTTAGGCGGCGGCATTTCCGGTTCCGGACCTTCCATTTTTATGTTGAGCAAGGATGCGCAGACAGCCGGCGAAGTAGAGACGATTATGAAAGATGTATACAACGCCATTTCGCTTCATCATTATACCTACGTTACCTCTGTTAATCACCAGGGTTGTACAATTCTTGAACACGAATAACAAAACCAATGCAGTATTTCAGCACCAACGATAAGAACATCAAAGCAGATTTCAGGCAGGCAACATTACAGGGACAACCGGTAGATAAAGGTTTGTACTTCCCTGAGCACATTCCTGTTCTTTCCAAAGACTTCATTAAAAACATCAGGCAATATTCAAAAGAAGAAGTTGCGTTTGAAGTCATCAAACCCTACACCGGCAATACCATTGAAGAAAGCCTTCTTCGACAGATCATTGCAGAAACGGTTGCCTTCGATTTTCCTTTGGTGCCCATTACAGACACCATCAGCACACTGGAATTATTTCATGGACCGACGCTTGCCTTTAAAGACGTGGGCGCACGGTTTATGAGTCGCTGCCTGAGTTATTTTGCAAAAGATGCGGCCCGGAAAACGACGGTACTTGTTGCCACTTCCGGCGACACGGGCGGTGCTGTTGCCAATGCTTTTTACAATGTAGAAAACGTGGAGGTGGTGATCCTTTACCCTTCTGGTAAAGTAAGCGACATACAGGAGTTACAACTCACAACACTGGGAAATAATGTTACTGCTCTGCAGATAGACGGTGCTTTCGATGACTGTCAACAGCTGGTGAAAGAAGCCTTTGCAGATAAGATGCTGAATGAACAGGTTCTGCTGACATCAGCCAATTCCATCAACGTGGCCCGCTGGCTGCCGCAGCAGTTTTATTATTTCTATGCCTGCCAGCAATGGAAGGAAGAACAACCGCCGGTTATCTCCGTTCCGAGTGGAAATTTTGGAAATATCTGCGCAGGGTTACTAGCGCACCTGTCGGGTTTGCCGGTACGGCATTTTGTAGCTGCTTGTAATGCCAATGATATTGTTTCGCATTATCTAGCCAGCGGCCAATTAGTTCCAAGAGCCTCTACTCCCACTCTTTCCAACGCAATGGATGTTGGCAACCCCAGCAATTTTGTTCGAATACTGAACCTGTTCGATCATCAATATCTGTCGCTCAAAAATGTTTTGACCAGTTACAGTATAACAGATAGTGAAACGATAGCGACTATCAAAGAAATAAAAGCAAAACATAATTATCTTCTCGACCCTCATGGTGCTGTGGGGTATCTTTCTTTGCAACGTTATTTAGAAGCAAACCAGGGTTCGAAAGGCTATGTTTTAGAAACGGCGCACCCAGTTAAGTTTGATGTTGAAAGTATCATTGGAGAAAAAATAGAATTACCTCAGGCAGTAAAAAGTCTTCTGATCAAAGACAAAAAAAGCATCGCTATGAAAGCAGATGGGAAAGAATTGAAAGAGTTTTTGCTAAGCAGATAAGAAACGGTTATTCAAGTCTATGATATCATGCGTTTGTGACTGAGGGGCACATCTGAACTCGAAGTGCTTCTCTATGCAAACATTTGAAAGAAGTTTAAACTAAATAGCCAAAGAGATTATCATCGTTACGGAGCTCAGTATAGTTTACGCCGTACGTTTTTAAGTTTTGAATCAGCAGTTCATAATCTTTTCGCGACTTCAGCTCGATACCAACCAGCGCAGGTCCTGTTTCCTTGTTGTGTTTTTGCATATATTCAAAACGGGTGATGTCATCATCAGGGCCCAACACATGATTTACAAACTCCTTCAAGGCGCCGGGGCGTTGTGCAAACCGGATGAGGAAATAATGCTTCAGCCCTTCATACTGCAACGACCGTTCTTTGATCTCCTGCATGCGGTCGATGTCATTATTGCCACCGCTGATGATGCAAACAATCTTCTTTCCTTTTATCTGCTCAGCATATTGATCTAAGGCGGCAATTGACAAGGCTCCCGCAGGTTCCACCACGATGGCTTCTTCATTGTATAACTGCAGGATAGTTGTACAGATTTTTCCTTCCGGCACCAGAAACATGTCATCCAGCACTTCTCTGCAAATAGGAAACGTAATCTCACCAATTCTTTTAACGGCAGCGCCATCTACAAACCGTTCGATGTTTGCCAGTGTTACAGGCTCGCCGGCATCCAATGCTGCCTGCATGGAGGGAGCGCCTTCGGGCTCCAGGCCAACAATTTTCGTTTTAGGAGAAAATGTTTTGAAATAAGAGCCCACTCCCGCACACAGCCCGCCACCGCCAATCGGCAGAAACAAATAATCTATTTCCGATTGTTCATCCAGTATTTCAACACCTACTGTTGACTGTCCTTCAATGATACGGTAATCATCAAAAGGAGGAATAAAAGTGAGGCTGTTTTCAGCAGTGAATTGTTTTGCCGCGATTGCACAATCATCAAACGTATCTCCTACCAATTTGATCTCAATGTAATCCTCGCCAAACAGCTTCGTTTGCTGTACTTTTTGCTGCGGTGTAATGATGGGCATAAACACCATGCCTTTTGCCTGCAGCTTTTTACATGAGTAGGCAAAGCCCTGTGCATGATTTCCTGCACTGGCACAAACGACGCCTCTTTGCAATTGCTCAATCGGCAGGCTGCTCATCATGTTGTAGGCTCCGCGCAGTTTGTAACTACGCACCACCTGCAGGTCTTCCCGCTTCAGGTAGACTTCACAATTATATCGTTTGGACAAACGAAGACTTAAAGCCAGTGGTGTTTTAGTCACCACCGGCTTCAGTCGTTCAACAGCAAGACGATAATTTAAATCCGGAGTTATGGAGGTAGTGTTAATCACGATACAACGGCGATGAGAATTTTACTTTTTGAAATTTCTTTTCCTGCACGCCTTGTTTTGGCGTACTTGGTTCCTGGTTTTCCGGACGAAGACTTCTTACTGTTTTACCGGCCTGCCACAATTCGCTATCACGCAACTCGGTCAACTCTTCTTCCAGCTTCTCGCGGTAATCTTCCTTGCTGTTGCTTTCAATGGACTTTGCTGCTTCTTTGCCGGCGGCTACGCTTTCGTATAAGTCATTAAACACAGGGAGGGTAGCATCACGGAACTTCTTCCACCAGTCGAGTGCACCGCGTTGTGCTGTTGTTGAGCAATTGGCATACATCCAATCCATTCCGTTCTCTGCTACCAATGGCATGAGGGATTGCGTAAGCTCCTCCACGGTTTCGTTGAAGGCTTCCGAAGGCGAATGCCCTTTTGAACGCAGCACTTCGTATTGCGCCGCAAAAATTCCCTGGATGGCTCCCATCAATGTTCCTCTTTCGCCAGTAAGATCACTGTATACTTCTTTCTTAAAATTCGTTTCAAATAAATAGCCGCTTCCAATGGCAATGCCCATGGCTGCCACTCTTTCGAAGGCACGGCCTGTAGCATCCTGGAAGATGGCATAACTGCTGTTCAATCCACGGCCTTGTAAAAACATTCTGCGCAAAGATGTTCCCGAACCTTTGGGTGCTACTAAAAACACATCCACGTCAGGAGGAGGAACAATGCCTGTTTGATCATTATAGGTGACACCAAAGCCGTGAGAGAAATACAAAGCCTTCCCTTTCGTCAGGTGCTTCTTTACTGTTGGCCACAATTGAATTTGTGCGGCGTCGCTCAACAAATAGCAAATGATGGTACCCCTTTCCAGCGCATCTTCAATATCAAACAGTGATTCACCCGGAACAAATCCGTCTTTCACCGCCTTGTCCCACGATTTGGTATGCCTGCGTTGTCCCACGATGACATTGATGCCGTTATCGCGTTGGTTCAATGCCTGTCCCGGACCCTGAACGCCGTACCCGATCACCGCTACCACTTCATTCTTTAAAACATCCTGTGCTTTGGAAAGCGGGACCTCTTCACGAGTTACGACATTCTCTTCCACACCACCGAAATTTAATTTTGCCATTGTTGAAGGTTTAGTTGTTTAAATTTTATGTTCTAAGCTTTTATACTACTATTTGGCTTTGCTTGCGTCGCACTCTTGTACGCTTTGCAATTCTATTGGTCAAGGTCGTCTTTGCCACAATTTTCATTTCCAGTGCTTCTGCGTAAACCCACCCCGAAGGTTTAAAGCACCACCTTTCTCAAATTTGCCCCTCCAGGGAGGGATGTTTTTTAAAGCACTATCGCCACCAAGGGTTCATCCCCTTCCGCCTGCTGGCGGAGCCGCAGACTGTTATGATAAAGAACTCTTCGAAAGGGGTGGG
>DASVSM010000012.1:0-3097 GCA_036388115.1 Flavisolibacter sp. | reverse complement strand
TTCATTTGTAGAGTTTTGTACACAAAGGCAGGCAGAACAATAGGGATCGACCGGTAATGGGCAATTGGCAATAGAAGCATAAAGCCGCTTCAAAATACCTTACTTGTTCATTTACAATAAACAGACAAAACCTGACCTGTTGAAAAGGTCTTCCATCTTGCCTCTTGTCCACTGCCAACTGCCTGTTATTCTATTGTGGTACTCTATTTGGATTATTCTATCGAGTAACTCTGTGATTACTCACCAAAAACAAAACTTATGGACGCAAATCAGCAACTCAATTTTTTGCAGGAAAGGATAGAGGAAATTGGCAGTGCGATCTTTTACAACTTAAGCGAAGCTGTATTAAAGCTTCCCACATCTATTGTCAGCACCGTAAAGGTGGATGACTACGGATTTGTATGGTTTTTTGTACAGAAGCCGTCACAGCGCCTCTCTGAGTTTGAGCAGGAATTTCCGGTGAAGCTCGACTTCTATAAAAAAGGCAAAGGCTATTTCCTGCAGGTAATGGGAAAGGGATTTGTAGTAAACGACCCTGAAGAAATGAACTCATTTGTTGATCTGCCGGAAGAACAAAAGAAACTGGCTAGCGGCAGCCTGGCATTGGTAAAAGTGAAGATCCAGGAAGCTAAATATTACGAAACCAGATCAGCGCATAACATGACCTGGTGGCAAAGCGCATGGAGCACTGTTAGTGCCTGGTTCCGTCAGAATACTTATCGTCCTGACAATACCTATTTCCCTGCATCATAAATAAAAATGTATGGCTGTTAAAGGAGCAAGATCGATCTGGTCGGGCGCCATTAGTTTTGGTTTGGTCAATATCCCCGTAAAATTGCAAAGCGCCGTTCAGGATGATAATATTGATTTTGATATGCTATCGAAGGAAGACCTGGCGCCAATAAAATATGCCCGTATTGATTCCAAAACAGGTGAAGAAGTAGCCTACAAAGACATTGTAAAAGGTTACCAGTACGCCAAGGGAAAATATGTGATTGTTACGGAGGAAGATTTTGAAAAAGCAAGGCCGGAAATTGCAAAAACAATCGACATCATCCAATTTGTAAAAGTAGATGAGGTTGACCCCATCTACTACGAGAAGCCTTATTTTATTGTTCCCGCAAAAGGGGCTGAGAAATCTTATAAACTTTTAATGAAGGCACTGGATGAAACAAAGACAGTGGGGATTGCCGAGTTCATGTTGCGCAACCGTGCACATATTTGCATCCTTAAAAACCATGATAGTGTTTTGTTACTGAACCAACTTCGCTATCACGAAGAGGTAAGGGAAATACCCGAAGTGAAAACAGGAACAGAGCGCATTACCCCGAAAGAAATTCAGCTCGCTACAAAGCTGATCAATCAATTAACAGAAACATTTAACCCTGCTGCCTTCAAGGATACTTACATCAGCGAATTGAAAAAAGTGATCAAGGCAAAAGCAGCCGGTAAAGACATCCGCATTGCCGAACCAAGAAAAGATACCGCTACGGTAAAAGACCTGATGGAAGTGCTGAAGCAAAGCCTGGAAAGCAAGAAGAAAAGAGCTTAATATGGTTAGTGGTTGGTAGTTTGTCGTTTGCGGTTGTTTAGGTGTAAGCATCATTGCTTTTTCAAACAGGCTAAACTCAAAAAGGCATTTACAATATCACGCTAACCACAAACTACCAACCACCAACCTCCCTATTCCCTCGCTCTTGCCGGTGCATTTGCTTCTGAATTACCGTTGTAATCCTTATAGCTTTCGCTTTCATCCTTACTTTCTTTTACATCTTCAGTAGCCGTACTTTTTTCGGTATCCCGCTGGTTAAACGAAGACATATTTCCTGGCTGTTCATTTTCTGTCTGTTGGTTAACCTTTTCCTGATTCTTGTCCATAGATTGTTTTACACAGATTGCGAACAATTCTGTGCCAACAAAAGAGCTGTTTAACGGATGGCATTGATTTTTCTTTTTCCTTTTACATGAGTCTTTCTTTATACAACAAGAAAAGAGATTTTAAAAAAACAGCGGAGCCGGAAGGAAAAGAGAAGTCCTCCAAAGGAGGCTTGCGGTTCGTGGTGCAAAAACATGATGCGTCGCATGTGCATTATGATTTTCGGCTGGAGATGGAAGGTGTGCTGAAAAGCTGGGCAGTACCAAAAGGGCCATCGCTTAATCCGGCAGATAAGAGACTGGCAATGATGGTGGAAGATCACCCCTTTGATTACCGGAATTTTGAAGGCGTGATACCAGAAGGAGAATACGGTGGAGGTACTGTTATTATCTGGGACGAAGGCACCTACGAAATAGCCGATGGTGATGGTCTCGCAAGAAAAGAACAGGAACATGTTTTATTACAAGGCCTTCATGCCGGCCGCTTGAATATTGTGATGCATGGAAAGAAACTCAAAGGCGAGTTTACGCTTTTTAAGATGCGGGGCAGAGGCGAACGTAGCTGGATACTGGTAAAAAAGATAGACGACTATAGCAGTGAAGAAGACATTACCGAAGATGAAACGTCTGTAAAAAGCGGAAAGACAATTCCGGAAATTGCCCATGAAAACGGTATTGAACCGAACCATCCGGAAGCACATGGAAAGAAGATTGAGGTGAAGGTTAAGATGATAACCGAAACCGGAAAGAAGCATACGAAATCATCCCCGCCAAAAACCACAAACCATAAACCACAAACAACAAATGGTTCAAAGGCTCCCATGCCGCAAAATGTTGTTCCCATGCTGGCAACACTGGTGAACGAACCCTTTGATGATGATAACTGGATCTATGAGATAAAGTGGGACGGCTACCGCGCAGTGGCTTATTGCAATGGAAAAGACGTTGCTCTTATTTCAAGAAACCTGAAGCCGTTTACCGAAAAATATGCACCCGTTGCAAAAGCCTTAAAAGAATTGAAACTAAAAGCAGTTTTTGATGGGGAGATTGTTGCCGTTGATGAAAGCGGGCTGGCAAATTTCCAGTTGTTGCAGAACTGGCAGAACACACCATCACGATTGCAGTTTTTTGTTTTCGATATTTTATGGCTGGATGGAAAAGATGTAACAAAGCTTCCGTTGGTGGAGCGCAAAGCACTGTTGCAACAGGTTCTGCCAACAGA
>DASVSM010000011.1:0-2912 GCA_036388115.1 Flavisolibacter sp. | reverse complement strand
CAGCAACATCGTATTGACTTTGTTCGGAAGCCACTCCCCCCAAAATAGTATAGGCCATAGCAACACTCCCTTTTTGATTGAGCTCCGTAAATACAGCTTTGGCTGCTAAGGCATACTTAGCCGCATCATCATAAATTTTTCTTCTATACTGCATTACAGCCAACTGTATGTAGCCGTTGCCTAACGGAGCTTTCATGTTGGCCTTCTCAAAAATTTTTATAGCGCTTAAAAGATGATGGATTGCCTCGTCATATTTTCCTGATTGCCTTAACACATACCCGATGTTTACCAATGCGAGGCCAATACCACCATTGTCCGAACAAGATTGTGAAAGCGCCAATGAACGTTTATAAAGTTCCAGTGCTTTTGCAGGGTCACCTTTCTCCACATAAACGTTTCCCTGGTTCTTCAGCAAGTCACTTTTTTGATCACATTGTTTGCTATACTTCTCCGCCTGTTGAAACGAATATAGAGCCTCATCTAACAATCCTTTTGTGTAATAAGCTCTGCCAACAACATTATAGCCAATCCTAAGTTGAGATGGCAGGTTTTGCTTTTGCGCCATACTTAATGCGCGGTTTGCATATACCAATGCAGAATCTATCTGCACCTGCAGGTATGACTGGCTAATTTTTATAAGGCCATTTACGTAAGTAGAATCTTTGCGTGGGATAAGAAGAAGTTGCTTTTTCGCAGCCTCCGGTGTTACGTTTTGGGCCGGCAGTTTGGTTGACGATGTCCATAAAATCAAAAACAAAAGCAGGGCTCTGGTCATTAGTGGTGTAGGGATTACTCGTCTGAAATTATTGTTATTATCTTATTTTGCAAACACTTAGCTTCCTAATGAATACACGAATACTTTTAGTAGATGATCATGCAATGGTTATGGATGGGCTGGCCCACATACTTAACGGCGAACCTTTGCTTGATGTTGTGGCCCAGGTTACATCGGGTGCTGCGGCGTTGCAGCTTTTAAAACATACGCCGGTAGATATTGTAATAGCCGATCATTCAATGCCGGGAATGACAGGCAGAGAACTGGCTGTAGCGATTAAAAAAGATCATCCCACCATTGGTATAATTATGCTCAGCATGCACGATGAACCAGCCATAGTAAGGGAAGCCATCCAGTCGGGCATTGATGGTTACATCTTGAAGAAATACTCTCACCAGGAGTTATTGAAAGCTGTAGAAATAGTACAGAAGGGCGGACAATTCTGGAGCAGGGAAATAAGCCACATACTTGTAAAGGGCATAACCGGCGAAGACCAACATACACTAACAGATCGCGAGAAGGAAGTACTGCAGTTGTTAGCACAGGAGATGAATAGCCGCGAAATCGCCACCACACTTTTCATAAGCGAAAGAACTGTTGAAACACATCGCAAGAACATGCTGCGCAAGGCTGGCGCAACTACTACGGTTGGCCTCATAAAATATGCTTACACGCATAAGCTGCTCCAATAACTTATCCGTATTTCCACTGAGCGTAAAATCTGTATTTCGCGGGATTGCCTTGCATGTGCAACGGTGGTAGTTTTATATCCTGAAAAATTTCAGAATATCAAAACACCCTCAAACCACACACATGAAAGAATCTACTTCTTACTGCTTGCAGCAGTACCCATCACTAAAAAGCAGCGCGATAAACTCTTCGAAACACCTGGGCAGCCTTAGTAGCAGGGCACTCGTCTTATTCTCTGGTAGTCGTTATCATTTTTTATCCCTAATCAAAACTAATATGCAACAAAAGTCCTTCTTTTCACTATTGATCTTATTCGTTCTTTCCCAGGTATCATTTGGGCAATCGGCTGATGCCGATAAAATTAATGTACTGGTTGGGGGTACGTTTGCAAAACCTAAAATAATGCCTGCTTTAACCAAACTGGCTATAGCACAGTTAACGGTTAATTACAAACTAACAACCACAGAATCTGTAATTGGAAAAGAAAAAAGTACAGGATCCATGGCCGGCGCAAAAGTGACAGCGTTTCTCGAAACCACTGACGGAGAACTTGTACAAGCGGATTTTCAAGAGGTAAGTGATTACGGGTACAATTACTTTGTTAAACAACTAAAGGCAAACGGTATAGAGACAGTGGAGTGGAATACGATTGCCAATCATGAATTTTATAAAAGCGCTGAAGGAAAACAAGATGATAAGAAAGAAAAAGGCGGTAATGTATGGATGACCGGCACAGCTAATAACGGTAATGAAATTTATGGAGGCGGAACCGCTTTTTCGTTTGGAAAAATAAAAAAAGCAACCAACTTTTCTGAAGATCTTGGAGCCCCGGTCGCCTACTTTAATGTGACCGTGGATTTTGCCGACATTCTGCTGAATGTAGATATTAAAACAACACGAGCTAATGGCTATGCGTTTGCAGGTTACCCTATCAGAAAAACAAAAAAAACCAAGTACGAAGGCAGCGTTACGGCGGATATGAACGTAGTACCATCAGGCATGGGAACAATGTCATTATTGTGGAATGAGAAAACGCAGGCAGAAACCATCGTTATTGCCAATCCTATTTTTGCAGGTGAGAAATACCATACAGAAATATCTGAAGATGAAACGAAAGTGAAGAGAAAAGCATTTGCTTTCGCGAAAACTTTACAACCTTATATTGTGGAAACAACAAGAGAACAATATAAAGCTGCCGCAAAAAAAGCTTTAGAAAGATTTGCTGATGCATTTATTGCAAAAGCAAAAGCCATGAAGAAATAACGGCGTTCAAAAAGCTGGACCGCATGTCCTTGCCTCCTAAAAAGCAATTGTCTTTGTAGGAAGTTCTTCTTTGAGAACGTGGTCGGATGTGCAATTTTACTTCCGGGACATACGATAATAAACAGGGGCTTTGGTGGTTCGCGTTGCTTAATGTTTAGATGACTTTATAACCTCTTGTAGAAAT
>DASVSM010000010.1:0-3822 GCA_036388115.1 Flavisolibacter sp. | reverse complement strand
AACGCATTAAATAAGTACCTGGAATTAAAAACAAGGCAAAGTATTTAGGGAAGTCTTTTGGACCAGAGGCTAGTGCTACTATTAAGCTTTACTTGCGTCGCACTCTTGTACGCTTTGTAGTTCTATTGAGCAGGAGTACTTAAATGCAGTTCTTATTTTCTTCTTTCATCATCGTAGACCCACCCAAAATTTTTATAGTAAAGCCATTCATTAAACTCGCCCCTCCAGGGAGGGGATGGTCATTTAATATAGAATGTTTATCCTGAGATCACATCCCCTTCCGCCGGCTGGCGGAGCAACCTAAGATAGAACTGTAGTTAAATTATCTGGGGTGGGTCTACGCAGAGGAACACAAAGAACACAGAGAACCACAACGACCACGAAGCTGGCAGGCCGCTCAACGCGGTCTGCCAGCTAAACAACGTGTTGTGCCCTTCGTGTTCCAAAAAAACTCAGTCTACTTCCGAATGGACACGAGTATCCTCCCGTTACGCCCAGGCTGAACTATGCAGGAAAAACTTATAACACAACCGGCCTCCCGTCCAAAAAAATACCCGGTCAAATGGACCGGGTATTTAACTATTTCAAAAACTGCTTTACTCTACTGTCACCGACTTCGCCAGGTTTCTTGGCTTGTCCACATCCAATCCTTTTGCCACGCCTACGTAATAAGAAAGCAGTTGCAGCGGGATCACACTCAGCATGGGTGCTACAATCTCGTCTGCCTCCGGTACAACAATCACATCGTTGGCAAGTGTCGGGCTATGCTCGTCGCTTTGATTGATTACCGCAATCACCTTTCCTTTGCGGGCTTTAATTTCCTGCATATTGCTGATCACTTTTTCGTGGTAAGAATCTTTGGTGGCAACAAATACCACCGGCAGGTTTTCATCTACCAGGGCGATAGGCCCGTGTTTCATTTCAGCAGCCGGATAACCTTCTGCGTGGATGTAAGAAATTTCTTTCAGTTTCAAAGCGCCTTCCAATGCCACGGGGAAGTTATATCCTCTTCCAAGGAACAAGGCGTCGCCGGCATCTTTGTATTTTTCTGCCAGCGCTTTAATGTGGTCTTTCTGCTCCAGCACTTCTTTTACTTTTTCAGGAATGTCATTCAGCTCTCTCAATAGTTTCAGGTAGCGTTCTTTGCCCAGCGTTCCTTTTTCATAACCAACTTTTAAAGCGATCATCGTGAGCACTGCCAGTTGTGCCGTAAAGGCTTTGGTAGAAGCAACACCGATTTCAGGACCGGCATGCGTATAAGCTCCGGCATCGGACATGCGGGCAATGGACGAGCCCACAACATTCACCACACCCAGAATAATGGCGCCTTGCTTTTTTGCATTTTCAATGGCAACCAGGGTGTCTGCTGTTTCGCCACTTTGCGAAATGGCAATGATGACATCACCTTTACTGATAACAGGGTTACGATAGCGAAACTCGGACGCATACTCCACTTCAACATTCACGCGGCAGAGTTCTTCAAAAATATATTCTGCTACCAAACCGGCATGCCAGCTGGTACCGCAGGCCACCATCACAATGCGGCTGGCATTCTTAATCTGTTCTGCATATTGCGTAATGCCGCTCATGGTAATAGTACCCGCCTGTGCATCGAGCCGGCCGCGCAAACAGTCGTAAATGGTTTGCGGCTGCTCAAAAATTTCCTTCAGCATGAAATGGTCGTAGCCGCCTTTTTCAATGGCTGCCAGTTCCATATCAAGCTTGGTGATGTATGGCGTTTGCCTTTCGTTACCCAGGTTTTTTAAAATCAACTCATCTGGTTTAATGATGGCGACTTCGTAGTCGTTCACATACACCACTTCTTTTGTGTATTCAATGATAGGAGAAGCATCGGATGCCAGGAAATGTTCATTCTTGCCAATGCCAATCACCAGCGGACTGCCTTTGCGGGCAGCGATCAACGTATCAGGATTTTCCTTATCGATCAACACGATCACATACGCACCAACCACACGTTTTAATGCAATACGAATGGCTTCCTCCAACGGACATTCATTATTTACCTGGATGTCTTCGATAAAGTTTAATAACACCTCGGTATCTGTATCGCTCTGAAATTGATAGCCTTTGTTGGTCAGCTCGCGTTTGAGCTGCGCATAGTTTTCAATGATTCCGTTGTGGATCATCGCCAGCCGTCCGCTATTGGAAAGGTGGGGGTGGGCATTGTGATCATTGGGTTCGCCATGGGTGGCCCAACGGGTATGACCGATGCCAATATGTGCATGAAGATTTTTGCCAAGAATATTTTCTTCCAGGTCGGCCACCTTTCCTTTCTTTTTATAAACATTGAGGCCGCCGTCCAGAAGCGCAACGCCAGCACTGTCGTAACCGCGGTATTCCAGGCGTTTTAGTCCTTTTAAAATTACAGGGTAGGCTTCACGGGGACCTATGTAAGCAACGATTCCACACATGTTTTTTAGTTAATACGTTAATTGGTTAATATGATAACAGGTAAGCAGGCTATTATATTGATACGTTAAGAGGCAGATGAATATTCGGAAACTTATGACCTATTAATGTATTAACTGCTCACCAAAGCGTCGCGAAAATCAGCAAAAAGAAGGACAAAATGAAATGCGGCAGAGCAATGAATGCTATAATAACTTTCCTTTCAAAATGAGCAGGGCTACCGAAAAATAGATAATCAATCCGGTCACGTCAACCAGCGTTGCCACAAACGGGGTTGAGGAAGCGGCAGGATCGGCGCCGAGTTTTTTAAGAATGAGCGGGAGCATCGATCCCACCAGTGTGCCCCAAAGCACAACACCCATTAGGGAAATGCCAATGGTGAAAGCCACACTCAGGTAGTATTCACCAAATGTATGCGAGAAAGCATGCCAGATAGAAATAACGGAGATGCCCAGGATGCACAGGGTTAGACCCAGCATAAGGCCGGAAAAGATTTCCCGTCGCATAATGTTCCACCAATCCGCAATAGAAATTTCCCGTAGTGCCATTGCCTGTATAATTAGCGTGGCAGCCTGGGAACCGCTGTTACCACCGCTTGAAATGATCAGCGGGATAAACGTTGCCAGCAACACCACCTTGGCAATCTCGTCCTCAAACTGGTGCATGGCGCTGATGGTAATCAGTTCTCCTATAAAAAGTACGATCAGCCAGACTACCCGTTTCTTAAAAAGCTTCATCAGCGAGATCTCTAAATAGGGTTGTTCCAGTGCCTCCGTACCACCAATCTTCTGAATGTCCTCGCTGAACTCCTCGTTGGCCACCCACAGAATGTCGTCGATGGTAACAATGCCAAGCAGTTTATTGCTGTTGCTGACAACCGGCAGGGCCACCCGGTTGTTCATTTTAAATGCTTCGTTCGCTTCTTCCTGGTCGGCATAAGCGTTCAGGGAGATGACCCGGTCATCCATCAACTCGCTAACTTTTTTATCCGGTGAGGCCAGGATAAATTCCCTGATCCGGATATCGTCCATCAACTCGCCTTTTTCATTAATCACATAAATGACGTCGATCGTTTCGCTATTTTTTCCAACGCGGCGGATGATCTCCAGCACCTGCTGCACCGTGTTGTTTTCGTACACATACACATAATCGGGGGTCATTAAACGGCCTACGCTGTTTTCGGGATAGCCTAACAGCGAAAGCGTGATCTTTCTTTCCTGCGGGTTCAGTAGTTTGATAAGTTCCCTGACGACACCACCCGGCAGGTCTTCCAGTAAAGCAGTCCGGTCATCTGGCGGAAGTTCGTTTAAGAGCTCGGCTGTTTTACTGGGAGGAAGTTTTTGAATAATGTCCTGCTGCGTAGGTGTTTCCAGTATCTTGAACACACCTGAA
>DASVSM010000009.1:0-1573 GCA_036388115.1 Flavisolibacter sp. | reverse complement strand
GATTATACGCTGTCCATTGACGATCTTGGCAACAACATGAACGATCTGGCAAGCCGTTATAACAAAGAAGTGATGGTGGTGGAGGTAGGCGGAGAAGACACCAAACAGGAAAACACATATGGCATGTTGGTAGCCGTGATCAGGAAAGTACAGGCCGTACCGGATGGAAAAGGATTAGGCGTCATCTACTGGGAACCACAAGGTGCCCGAAGCTGGAGCCGATATGCGTTAAGTGCCTGGGGCGACGATGGCAAGCCGACCAAGGCATTGGATGCGTTTCTTGTAAAATAGCGTTGAGAGTTGACGAAGTACGGCGCATCAAAACGTTGCAGAAAAAGCTGTCATGGCCGATTTCTTTTGTAAAAACTTCGCATCAAAAATAAAATGCTGGCTTTATCCTGACTTAAAAAACACGAAAGCCTATCCATTTTATTTCTATTAGCTTCACCAGATACATGAAAAAATGATAACACGCTTTCTGCTCCTCTTCTTTACTGTTCTTTCTTTTTATAGCCATGCACAGTCGCTTCCCGATAGTGTTTATCCAGCCGATACCCTGTCCATCGCTTATCATAGCACCTGGACAAAAACGCACTACCCCGAAAGAATAAAGGAATTTAAAAAGGTACCTCTTCAAAAGAATGACATTGTTTTTCTTGGCAACAGCATTACGGAACAGGGCGGTGATTGGAGCAAGCGATTAGGATGGCAGGCGGTAAAAAACCGGGGCATCTCCGGCGACGTAACGGAAGGCGTTTTGAAAAGACTTGGCGAACTTACCTATGCGAAACCCAAAGCAGTTTTCTTGCTCATTGGCATCAACGACATATTTAATAGCGCCACTACGCCAGAGTACGTTGCAGATAATATTTTAGCCATTGCAAAAGCCATCCGAAAAGGGTCACCGCAAACAACGTTGTACGTGCAAACCATCCTGCCTACGACCACCACTTCTATAAAGGAAAAAGTGCAACAAACAAATGCGTTGCTTCGCAAAAAGGCCGGCCGTAAAGCTTATCAACTGCTTGATACGCATGCCCTGTTTGCCGATGAAGGAGACGGGATGAAAAAAGAATATACCAAAGACGGCGTGCACCTGAACGAAGAAGGATATGTGCTATGGGCTGACTATTTAAAGAACCAACTGCCAGGCTTTGACGAGTAAAAAATCTTTTTAAAGAGCTAGCTACTCTTTTCGGTGCTCTTTAATACAACACCTTTCGCCATACAGTTGATAATTTCATGCTATTGATAACTGCCAGTTTTAAATTACTTCCATCAAAAATCATTTTTTGCCATTATAGGTTCCACTCTCCAGGCATATTCCCTCTGTCTCTCTTATTTTAAACAAAACAAACAGCAACCCGGGGACATCAGCATCAGGATGGGGCTTGCGTAGAAAACGGCAATGCCTTCAGATGACTACCCAGAATAGGCTCATCCCCAACAGACGGCACTGTTGCAATGAAAGCCTGGTTCAAATACCCGGTCAATAAGCTATCACCCTTTGCCACTCATTGTCGACCTGTACATCTCCGGCGATACACCTACTTTTTCCTTAAACAATCGCGAG
>DASVSM010000008.1:0-4311 GCA_036388115.1 Flavisolibacter sp. | reverse complement strand
CTTCGGTCTCTTCTTTTGTAAGCAGCTTGCACTCACCACCTGCTTTGGATGTAATGAATGCTTTTGTCAATTTGCCATCTTTCCAAAACATTTCTACTTCAAAACCACCTCTTCCCATCAGTCCTTTTATATGCCCGTCTTTCCATGCAGATGGCAAGGCAGGTAGCAACTGAACTGCATCGAGGTGGCTTTGCACAAACATTTCGGCAATGCCTGCTGTTGCACCAAAGTTGCCATCGATCTGGAACGGTGGATGCGTATCAAACAAATTATTCAGCGTTGAACTTTTCAATAATTCCTGGTACATTTTATAAGCATGGTCGCCGTCTAACAATCTTGCCCAGAAATTTATTTTCCATGCCTTACTCCAACCCGTTCCGCCATCACCACGCACTTCCAGTGTCTTGCGACTTGCCGTTGCATACGCCGGATCGAGCAAAGGAGAAATCTGTCTTCCCGGGTGCAACCCAAATAAATGCGAAACGTGGCGGTGCTGCGGGTCATCGTCTTCCCAATCCCCAAACCATTCCACCAAATTTCCTTTCTTCCCAATCTTCAACGGGCTCAGTTTGCTGCGTTTTTCTTTGAGTAATGCAGCAAAGTCTTTGTCAATATTTAAAATGCTATCGGCTTCAATGAGGTTGGTAAAAAGATCCCAGATAATTTCCATATCCATTGCAGAAGCGATGGTCACTGTTCCTTTAAAACCCTTCGGATGCAGGTACACATTTTCCGGCGAAGTAGAAGGTGCCGTTACCAGCACGCCATCTTTTTCCACCAGCCAGTCTATGCAAAACTCAGCGGCTGATTTCATCAATGGATATGCCGTCTCCCTTAAAAATTTCTTATCGCCGGTGTAGCGGTAGTGTTCATACAAATGCTGGCTTAACCAGGGACTTCCCAAGCTCCAGTTCGCCCATTTCGGATCGCCGCCACCTTCACCAACAGGGTTTGTTTGCGCCCAGATGTCGGAGTTATGATGCACCGCCCAGCCCCGCATATTGTAATAGTTTTTTGCTGTGGCCGTTCCGTTCGCCGCCTGGCGTTTGATATGATCGACCATTGGTTCCGCCATTTCCGAAAGGTTGCAGATCTCTGCCGGCCAGTAATTCATCTGCACATTGATGTTGGTGGTATAGTTACTTCTCCATGACGGACGGATATTATGGTTCCAGATGCCCTGCAGGTTTGCGGGCATACCACCGGGACGGGAAGAAGAGATCAACAAATAACGTCCAAACTGGAAATACAATTCTTCCAGTGCTTTGTCGTCTGCTCCTGTTTTATACGCCGCTAAACGTTTGTCAGTTGCAAGGGCCTCCGCCGGTGCATCTGTTAGTGAAATGTAAACGCGGTTGAAAAATTTCTGGTAATCGGTCACATGCGCAGCAAGCAACTGGGGGTACTTCTTTTTAATAGCTGCCTGCATGTAATTAACTGCAAGCTGCTCCTCGTTCTTACCTTCTTTCACAGGGCATTTATCAAACCCATTGAAGCTGGTAGCAGCAGAAACAAACAGCAACACTTCTGTTGCATTGGATATCACTAATGAAGTATCTGTGGCCGTAATTTTTCCATCAGCCGTTACCGGCTTTATCCTAAACTGGAAACGCATGCCATCACAGTTCGCACTGTCTTCATAGATTAATGGCTTGGGGTTGCGTCTTTCATCATTGGTGATTCTTGCCTTGCCTTTCAGCACCAGTTCTTTTCCTGCTGTTACCATCTTTTGATACAACAGTTCATGTGCCACATCAACAGAAAAATTCAATGCTTTTGGTTTGCTTGCTTTCAATCTTATCAGCATCACCTGGTCGGGTGCAGATGAAAAGATTTCTCTTGTGTATTCCACTCCGTCAACAGTAAACCTTGTGGTGGATGTAGCGGTGGAAATATCAAGGTTACGATTATACTTCGTGAGCTCACCGGTGAAGCTTTGTTTGATAATAACATCGCCCAGCGGTTGATACATTTCTGTATTCGGGCCTTGCATTTTACGCAGCAATCTCACTGCCTGCCCGATGCTGTCTTTAAATAATGCATCTCTTACCGGCTGCAAATATTTTGGCGCTTCGGGGTTTGGATTGAGATTGGCTGGGCCGCCGGTCCACAGCGTTTGTTCGTTCAGTTGAATCAACTCATTTCCGGGTCGGCCAAAGATCATGGCGCCTAATCTTCCATTGCCAATTGGCAAGGCTTCGTTCCAGTCTTTGGCGGGTTGGTCGTACCACAATACCAGCTTCTTTTGTTGTGCAAAAGCGGTTGCAGATAAAAGTGCGAAAAACAGCAATACTTGAATCTTTTTTACAGTCATCATGTTCAGTTCAATATGAGTCAAATGAAATTTTTTGCTTGAAAACCGGTATTGTCTTAGGATCGAAAAACTACATAAGATAGTTGTATAGCTTCTTAATTTATTCCGTGATCTTCTCCACCCGGAACCAATCCACATCGGCAAAACCGGAATTACCCGTACCGTCTTCTTTTGTTGTAAACAGGCCAACCTTTGCTCCTATCCAGCGCCCCATCTCCGCCCCAAACTCTTCGCCCAAATCAGTGAAATTGTTTCCATCCAAACTATAACTGAAACGGCATTTAGCGCCGGCTCTCACCGTCACACGGAAGTACACAGGACCGGTTGCTTTCACTATTTCCTTTTCTTCTTCCTTTCCGCCGGTGTTCGCTTTTTTACAAACCGTGTGAACGATAAACAAGCCATTGCTTTTATTCTTCAAAGCAAGGGCTGCATAACTAAAACCCATCACGGTTAATCCTGCTTTTTCGTTCAGGATATTTTGCCCGGGTGTAAACGATAGTTTAGTGGTCACCATAAATTCATCAGCCGGGAATTTCTGCAGCAAAACATTCGGTGCATCCCATAAATTTTTGGCAGAATCGGGCAGCCGTTGGGGGTAAAGACGCAAGGCGCCTTTTGCCGGATGAGGAAAAGCCCAGGTGCCTTTCGGGTTGGCCATCCACTGCCATTGCAAGCCCAATTGCGGACCGTTAAATTCATCGCTTTCAACCGGCGTAACAATCGGGAAAGATGTCTTTCCAACGTTTGGCTTTTTATAGGTAAGTACCGGTTCGCCGGTTCCATCTCCGTCGTTATCCGTACCAATCACCGGCCAGCCGGCTACCCACTTCATGGGGTTAAGATGCACCACTCTTCCGTACGGGCCCTTGTCCTGGAAATGCAGGAACCAGTCTTCACCGGTTGGTGTATTCACCCATGCGCCCTGGTGCGGGCCGTTCACCGGTGTTGAACCCTGGTGCATCACAATTTTTCGTTCATAAGGACCATAAATATTTTTTGATCGAAGCACTAACTGCCAGCCGTTGGTAACGCCGCCCGCCGGTGCAAAAATGTAATACCAGCCATTGGCCTTGTAAAACTTTGGGCCTTCTATTGTTGGGTCAATGCCATTACCGTCGTACACAAGCACACCATCGTCCGTTACCTTGGTGCCGTCTGCCGACAGTTTTTTTACCACGATGATGCTGCCGATGCCCGCACGGCTTCTTGCATAAGCATGCACGAGATAAACATTGCCGTCATCATCCCACAACGGACAAGGATCGATCAACCCTTTGCCGCCTTCCACCAATATTGGTTCGCTCCACGGTCCGGCAGGATTTTTTGCTTTGGTCAGATAGATGCCGAAATCTGGATCGGGATAATAGATATAAAATTCTCCTTTATGAAATCGTATCGCCGGCGCCCAAACACCTTGGCCATGCCGCGGGATAGAAAAATGCTCAATGGGAACCTGGCGCTTGAAAGCATGGCCGATGATCTTCCAGCTCACGAGGTCTTTCGAATGCAAAATGGGAAGTCCGGGGACGTCTTCGAAGGATGAAGCTGTGAGGTAATAATCAGTGCCCACACGAACAGCATCCGGATCAGAGTAATCTGCATTGATCACAGGATTTTTATATGTGCCATTACCTAAATCGGCCACCCAAACTTTTGAAACATAGTTACTGCCTTGCGCAACCTGGGCGTTCGCATGCACGATGAAAAATAAAGAAGAAGCCGTCAAAAATAATTTCATAGAAAGGAGTAATGAATGAAGCCCATTGATCAATCGGGCATTTTTGTCAGAATAAAACCGGGTTGTTTTTTAGCAATACGAACCTTTCCCTGCTCATCAAATTCAACCCTTACAATGCCGGGTTTTTCGCGCCACGGCGATTGGTTGTCGTTGCCAAAATAACTGCTGTACCAATGACCGTCTTTTGCTTTAAAGAAATTGGTGCCGCCGGCACAAGGTACCGATTCATGCCGCGCCTTGTAAGGACCATAAATGT
>DASVSM010000007.1:0-11976 GCA_036388115.1 Flavisolibacter sp. | reverse complement strand
AACAACGGCAGGCTGTGGATGACGGCCCGCGGGAACGGCTTGTTTTATTACGATGAAAAAAACAACCGTTTCCAGGAGTATCATCATGATAATTCAAAATTAAAATCGTTGCCATTTGATCTTACTACCTGCCTTTATATTGACCGGAGCCAAAACCTATGGATTGGTATTGATGGCGGTGGCGTGGCAAAGCTTGACCTGAAACCGCCTAAGTTTAATTTGTTTCCCCTCTCTGAAGGTGACTATCCGGTACTCAACGATTATTTTACAAAATGCTTCTACGAAGATGAAAAGACGAGGACATGGTTTGGCACACATACCAACGGATTGAATATACTCGATCATACAACAGGCTCGCTAACCAACTATCATCATGAACCTGGTAATCCGCGGAGCTTGCCCGGAAATATGGTGGCAGGGATTGTAAAAGACAAAGACGGGAATCTTTGGGTGGGCAGCAGTGGCGGTATTTCGTTGGTTGATAAAAAAGAGGGCACGTTTACAACCATCCGGATAAACGGAATTCCCCCATTGCATCCCGACCGTAATATTTTTGTTTACAAGATCATTCAATTAAAGAACGGCGACCTGCTGGCTGCTACTTTTTTTGGGCTGGTGAGGATCATAAAGCAAAAGAACGGCAGCTACGAAGGTTTTTATTTCAATAACGATCCCTATTTAAAAGCTATTACCACAGACGTTGTTGAAATGCCGGATGGAACCATTTACAGTTCGATTACGAATGTAGGGCTGCACGAGTTGACGGCACAAGGCGAAGGATACAGTGTGTCCAATATCTTTTTAAAAGGCCTTGACCTGCGGAGTATAAGGATTGATGAAACAAATACGGACTATTTATGGATCGCTTCCGGGATCGGGTTGTTTCATTTTAATACAAAGACAAAAAGCTTCAGGCTTTGGAATGAAACAGACGGGTTAGCCAACAGCTACGTTTACGGTTCGCTTGACGATGGGAAGGGAGGTCTTTGGATCAGCACAAACGGAGGCCTTAGCTATTTGGATTTGAAAACAAAAACATTCAATAACTATTCATACCAGGATGGTTTACAAAGCAACGAGTTCAACACGCAGGCATTTTATAAAAGCCCTTCCGGTAAATTTTATTTTGGTGGCATCAAAGGGTTTAACTGGTTTGTTCCTGCCAGTACAATAAAAAATATGCAGGCTAAACCTGGGGTAGCTATAACAAGCATTAGGATCGGTGATCGCTTTTTTGAAAGGGACAGTGCTTTTGCAGGCCATCCTGAAATAGAACTGAAGTACGATAACAACGATATTGATTTCCATTTTGCAGCACTGGATTTTACAAGGCCTGAGGCAAACAAAATACAATACATGCTGCAGGGATGGGATGGCAACTGGGTTACCACTTCGGCGAAGTCTGTACGGTATGCGAACCTTTTACCCGGACAATATACGTTTCGCATTAAAGCATCGAACGCAGAAGGCATGTGGAGCGATGAAGAAAAAATTCTTATTACAATAGAAGCTCCTTTCTGGAAACGTACCTGGTTCCTTCTTATCGTTTCCTTTCTGTTATTAGTGGCCGTTATTTCACTTACATACTGGTTCACACAGCAAAAAGCAAAACAAAAACTGCAACTACTGGAAAAACGTCTTGCCATAGATGCAGAACGAA
This sequence comes from Flavisolibacter sp., assembly GCA_036388115.1. Classification (GTDB taxonomy): domain Bacteria; phylum Bacteroidota; class Bacteroidia; order Chitinophagales; family Chitinophagaceae; genus Flavisolibacter. The sequence goes on along the minus strand of DASVSM010000007.1, from coordinate 10,316 downwards.
ACAGGATCAGTGCTGATATGCACGATGAAATCGGCAGCAGCATTATGCATATTGCATTGGTGGGCGATCAGATACAGAAGCAGGAAAAAACGATGGAAGAAGTAAAAACGGATGTGCAAACAATTACGGTAACGGCTCACCGGCTGGTACAAACCATGAGTGAAATTATCTGGGCGTTAAGCCCGCAGAATGAAACCCTGGAGAATCTATTGGCTTATATAAGAGAAAAGTCGCAGCAATATTTTGAACCGTTTGACACATCGTTTACCATTTCTTTCCCGGATGAAATACCGGTGCTGAAATTATCTAATGCCGAACGGAGAAATTTATACCTCGTAACAAAAGAACTTTTGAGCAATGCTATGAAACACGCACAGGCAAGTTCCATAACCCTTCGCCTCCTGATCACTGAAAAAGAATTTTGTTTTATTGTGTCCGACAACGGTACCGGCATGAGTGAAAAAGGAGCAAGAGCGGGGAGTAACGGCATCCGGAACCTTACAAAAAGGATGAAGGATATTAGCGGCACCATCGAATGGCTCTCCGGCAATCCCGGCACGGAGGTTAAATATTGTTTGCCGAAATAACCCTTCTAACCCTTTTTTAACCATAGCCCCTTAAAAAGGGTAAGCCTACCTTTAACCATGACCCCGATCATTATTATTGAAGACGATGAGAAGATACGCAACTACCTAAATGCTTTGCTCTCAGGTTCGGGGCAATTTGATATGGCCGCAAGCTTTTCAAATGCAGAGGAAGCCTTGCTTTATTTTCAAAACGGATTGGGTGACAGCATTGAATTAATTCTTACCGACATACAACTGCCCGGCAAATCCGGCATTGATTTAATTGGCTGGCTCAAGCCGCTGCGCCCTGATATTCAGTTTATGGTTTTGAGTGCATTTGATGATGCAGATAAAGTGTTTAAAGCACTAAAAGCAGGAGCAACGGGCTACATTTTAAAGAACACAGAGCCTGCAAGACTGATTGAAGCACTAAATGACCTCCGGCGGGGCGGCAGCCCAATGAGCAACGAAATAGCCCGTAAGGTGGTAACTGCATTTCAGCAGGATGTAGGATATGTAGATGCCAAAGAAAAACTAACCGACAGGGAAAAGGAGATACTGCAATGGGTGTCAAAAGGTTTTAGTTATAAAGAAATCGCTGCTAAACTATTCCTGTCCGTTGAAACGGTTCGCACCCATGTGCGTAACATCTATGAGAAGCTTCATGCCTGTAATAAAAATGAAGCACTGCGAAAGGCCGGATTGCGGTAAGGTTAGCAACAAAAAACTTAGCTGCTGATTTTACTATTTGCGCTTAAGGCATAGATAAAATTTCCCTCAGAAGCACGGATATGCAATCAACATGAAACGCTGTTATGTTATTCTTTGCTTTACTATTACTCTTTGCTCCAATGCACAGGATATTGATTCTTTAAACACGGCAAAGAATTGCCTGTACATGACGCCAACAGAAAGAGAAATGATCTACGAGATCAACAGGGTTAGAAGCAATCCGAAATCGTACCTACAATACATTTCTCCGCTGCTGAACAATGCAAAGCGCCAATTAAAAATAGCTGGAAGGGGCGAAAAGAATTATAGCCTTACGTTCAGTACTACATCGCTGAATGGAAAAACGACCAAATCCGTTGACACCACATGGAATTACGCAAACGAAGAAGAAGTCAGGGCCCTTACAACATTGATCAGCGATCTTAAAAAATTAAAAGTTTTACCTGTTCTGCAACCCGACAGCGGCATCTATAAGGCAGCAAAAAAACATGCAGCCGACCAACAGGCACACGACTGGAAGCTTCTCCATACGGGCAGCGATGGCTCCGACCCGGTGAGCAGAATTAAACTTTTTTCCCCCTTCATGAAGAATGGCAATGAAAACATTGGTGGCCGTTACGGATATGCTACCGATACGCCGCTTGATATGGTGCTGCAGCTATTGATTGATGCGGGTATTCCTGGTTACGGACACCGGTACAATATCCTTAATCCGCATTGGACCCATGTCGCCTGCTCCGTAGAAAAATTCAAAGGACGAACCTGGTGGATACAGAACTTTGGCGCGAAGAAAAAAGGGACTGTGAAAGAATAAATACATTGTTGAACCTTATTGGGCATTGCCTTTCTCTACTACTTTTTTCACCCTTTTTGAGCTGATCAGTTCCTTTAGTTTTCGCTTTCAACCCCTTTGGAGTTGAAAAATATTTAAACCTCCATCACTACAACTTTACACATGAAAGCAACAATCATCATTGCCCTCGCAGTTCTATTGAGCAGTGCAAACATCTTTGCGCAAGATGGCACCAAACCTGTATTTGCCATTTCTGACAATCTAAATGAATTTGGAGAATGGCAAACAAGCCAGCAGCTAACTGTAAAAGGAAAAGAAAATGTAGCCATTCCCATGAGTGTACGGCATAAGGTAATCAAGAAGCAATTTCTTACCTGCAAGTACATCGTTGAAATCAGAAACGACAGCGATAAAGAAATCAAATTCTTTTACCTGGCCGGAAACGATAGAACAAATTATTATGCGGGAAGTGCAGGTTCTATAAAAGAGAAAGTAAAATTGAAACCAGGCGAAGTAAAAGAAATAGACTATCCCTTGCCCACTAAAAACTTTAAACCTGCCGATGATGCCGAGACTTGCAGGAAATGCAAAGAGCTGGTGCATTTGTTTATGCTGGCCGATTTGGAATTAAACTAAACTTTTATCTCCGTACCGAAAAGTAAATCACTTGGAAAAAAAGAACATGTTGGTATGAAATACATTTTGTTAGTGTTTGCATTGGTATTGAACTTCTCTGCAAAAACACAGGAGGGAGAGGAGGAAGTAGTAAAAGTTGTTGTAAAGAAAGCCGAAAATTATTTCAACGATGCAATTACTAAAACGTTATCTGACGATTATAAAGGAGCTATTGAGGACTTTAATAAAGCAATCAGGTTGAATCCCAAGTATACGGAAGCTTATCTCAATCGGGGACGTGCAAAAGTAGCACTGATGCTATACGGGGATGCTATTATCGACTATAATAAAGCTATTCAGCTTACACCAAAAGATGCAGATCTTTTTGTAGCACGGGCACAAGCAAAAACAAATCTCAAAAATTATACAGGAGCTACAGAGGATTATAATAAGGCCATTCAGCTCTCCCCGGACTATATGGTTCCTTATTGGGGTTTAGCAGAAGTGAAAGAAAGCCTCGGGGATTATAAGGCGGCTATACTGCAATATACTAAGGCAATTAAACTATTCCCGGACGAAGAGGCGCTATATCACGGGCGAGGAAACAACAAGCAAAAACTTAAAGACTATACGGGCGCCATCAACGACTATACGAAGGCTATCGAAATTAATCCGGAGTATGCCAATGGATACATAAGTCGCGGACTTACAAAGATAATGGCACTTAATGCGGCCGGGGGTTGCGAAGACTTTAAAAAGGCATTGGAGTTGTATGATGAATCAGCGCCAGATCTGATAAAAGAATTTTGCACTTCAGGTACTAAAACAGAAAGCCCCGTTTCAACCACTGCTCCTATCAAAGCAACAGAGCCTGATGCTTCAACTACAAGTATCATATCGGTAAAAATTGGTAAACAGGAATGGACAACCGAAAACCTGAATGTAAGCACTTTTAGAAACGGCGACCCTATACCTGAGGCTAAGACGAATGAGCAATGGGCACAGGCTGGAAAAGATCAGAAGCCAGCGTGGTGTTATTTGAACAACGACCCCGCCAATGGGAAAAAAATCGGTAAGCTATATAATTGGTATGCAGTTAATGACAGCAGAGGACTCGCTCCTGTGGGGTGGCATATCCCAACCAGGGAGGAATGGAGAGAACTGACTGACTTCTTGCATTCCACTGATGGGTATTCAGGACTGAGAATGAAAGCAAAAAACGGATGGAAAGAAAACGGTAATGGCAACAATGAAAGCGGCTTTGCAGGTGTGCCAGGTGAGGTACGTAGCGACAACGGGGTATTCGAGATTCCTTCTGCAACCTCTATGGGTAAATGGTGGAGTACAACTAAATCAAATGGCTTTATTGCCATTCTGATTCTGTGTCATGATAGAAATTCAGCTTACATTCTTTCCGCAGGGCCCGAAGGCGGATTATATGTGCGTTGCATTAAAGACTAACCCCTATTCTTTATCAATTTACAATCCAATTTATGACAGGTAAACCGGTGTAAAAACTAAAAAAGCATGAACCCAATTAAATTTCTTTTAGCCACTGTCATATATTTCGTAGCCTCATTTGCTATGGGCTACCTATGGCATATCACCCTATTCAAATCATTGTATGATGGCTTTATGATTTTTGGTGAGAAAACACTGGAGCCGGATATGACCACGTTGGTTGCAGGCACCATCCTGGAGGCTTTGGCATTTGCCTATTTGTACACCCGGTTTTCTGCTGGCAGAAACAATGTATTGTTCGGTATTACACTGGCTGTTTGCATGTACCTGTTTGCCAGCAGTTACGGTGTTTTTGCCTTAGCTGCTACGGCTAAAACACAAGGCAATGGAACTACCTCTTTTATTCTGACAGAACTAGCCTACATGGTAGCAGCCGGAATTGTTTGCGGCGGATTGGTTGGTCTCCTTGTAAAAAAGCAACCTTAATCTTTTGTCTTTTCTTGTCGTCATGTAGATCATCTAACTCAAATCAATTTATATGCAAAAAGTAGGTATCATCGGAGGTTCAGGTTTTATTGGAAGCCACATAACCAAAAAATTTTTAGAAGAGAATTATACGGTTAGAGTTTCAGCCACTGATCTTTCCAACAAAGAAAAGTACCAGCATCTGCGGAATTTCGCCTCTTCCGGAAACCTGGAGCTTTTCCAGCTGAATACGCAGAACGATAATGAACTGAAAGAGTTTGTAAATGGTTGCAATATTTTGGTGCATTGCGGCACTCCTTTTCAGCTGGATGTAGCGGATGTGCAAAAGGATTTGTTAGATCCAACAATAAAAGGAACGGAAAATTTTTTGAAAGTGGTGAGCGGGTCACCGCAGGTAAAAAAAGTAGTCGTTGTTGCTTCGGTTGCAGCTATCAACCCTTCTTTTCCTTTTCCCGCGGCGGAAAACTTGCCCAATCATCTTTATGCAGAAACAGATGTGCCAGTGGTTAATGAAATGACGCACCCTTATTCGCAGGCTAAATATTATGCCGACCAGGTGGTACGCAACTATATCCGTGATAACCCGGCCCTGGATACGGAGATCATCAGCGTATTTCCAACTTTTGTTGTAGGCAACCAACTATCTGACAGAAAAGATTCGACGTCTGCCGGGATGCAGTTCCTGATCAAAAACAAGCTATCGCCCAATCCTTTTATGGAGGCCGTTTTTCAATACGATATAACATTTGCCATGGTAGATGTGAGGGATGTTGCAGAAGGAATTTTCCGTGCAGCTACAGTACCGGGCTTACACGGCAGGAACTACCTCTTTACCAGTGAGAGCTGGGCGGTGTCCGATATATCGCTGATGCTGAACAACGAAGCCCCGCAGGGTAAATCGAAAATGGTATACAGCAACAAAAAGGCAACAACGGAGCTGGGCATAGAGTTCAACCCACCACAGGTTGCGCTAAATGAATTTATTTAGGGTCATCAATCAGTATTTCTATTGTAAAAAGAATTCGTACTCTATTTTATCGCTTCATCTTTCCTGGTATTTCTACGTCACCTTAATATGATCTCCCGTTGTGTCATTCTGCTCCTGCTTTTTTTCTTCCAGTTGCTGGAGTGAGCCGGCCTTTTGTTCTACTTCAATATTTTTTACCCACACGGCATATTTGCTGGGGTGAATAGGCGAACCGAAATTGGCTGCATAAGCTTTGGTGAACTCTGCACCGAAGTAGAGGATCACGGACGAATAATACACCCATAGCAACAACACAACCAACGATCCCGCGGCGCCGTATGTGCCACCCACATCGGACTTACCGATATAAAATGTAATGGCAAATTTGCCGGCCATGAACAACACTGCTGTTACCATTGACCCCACAACAACATCTTTCCATTTAATAACAGCATCCGGCAGCACTTTAAAAATAACACCAAACAGGGTAGTGATGATGCCAAACGTCAGGAGTAAGTTGACGATATATACGACAACAAGGGTGATGTTAGGAAAGCTTGCCCGCAGCCGGTCCATTAGTGCCTCTATCAATCCCGTCAGCACCAGGGAAACCAGCAAAATAAAGCCAAGGCTGATAATAACAGAAAAAGAAAGCAAGCGGTTAACGATCATCTTGAGCCACCCTTTTTCCGGCTTTGGCTTCAGGTTCCAGATCATATTGATGCTTTCCTGGATTTCAGCAAATACACCCGTTGCGCCAATCACTAAGGTGATGATTCCAAGCGTGGCAGCGAGGCTTCCTTCTTTATTCAAAGCGGCACTTTTTATCATGTCCTGTATCTGCAATGCAGCCTCTGCCCCTACCAGGCCTTGTATTTGCCCGAAGATGTTTCCCTGCACAGCTTCGCGGCCATAGATCATTCCGGCAAAATAGATGATAACGATGATCATTGGGCCAATGGAGAAGACGGTATAATAAGCCAATGCCGCACTAAGCTTCACTACTTTATCATCACTAAAACCCGCAAATGCCTGCTTTAAAACCTTCCAGATGCCTTTTGCCAATCGCTTCTTTTTTCCCATTGCTGTATTTGTTGAACCTGCTACAAAAAGACGGCCATAGCAAAGGTGTACAATTCTGTTATTCGCCGCGCTTTTTGTTGGCGGTTCTATCCATGTAATAAACTGCTAATCCAAACAGGACGGTTGCCATCCCGGGACCTTTTCTTTTTTCCGGCCTTAACGATTGAATGGGCCGGTGTGCATCAACAGCCAACTGCGGCACATGATAAGGCAATGGCCTTTGCGAATGATCTGATGGGGATGGTGATGGTGAAGCAGAATGAACAGGTGGTTCTTTCGGTTCCGCATTAGGCACGGTGGGCTCGGTTGACCATTGCGCATAATGGTTGGGAACAATCCTGGCGCCTTTGTTTAAGGCGTACGCTTTGGTAAACTCTGCACCGAAATACAGGATGATAGCAGAATAATAAATCCAGACAAGTATAACAGCCAACGAACCGGCAGCTCCGTAAGTGCTTCCAATGTCGCTTTTGCTTACATATATTGAAATGGCAAACTTGCCTATCAGGAAAAGAATTGAGGTGGCAATTGCTCCCGGCCAGATGTCCTTCCATTTGATCTTGGCATCGGGCAATACTTTAAAAATGACAGCAAAAAGAATGGTTGTTACCGACAGCGTTAATACCAGGTTGATAATATAAAAAACAACCACGGTCACGTCAGGCAGCATTGCTTTTAACCGGTCGCCAAGTCCTTCTACCACTGATGTAGCGGCCAGTGATACCAGGAGCAAAAATCCAAGACTGGCGATTAATCCAAAGGAAAGCAGCCGGGTTTGCAGGGTTTTCATAATCCCCACCTTTGGTTTTGGTTTCAATCCCCAAATGCTGTTGATCGAATCCTGAATTTCCCCAAAAATGGTGGTAGCACCAATCAGCAAAGTCGCCACACCAATGATCGTGGCAATAGTTCCCTTTCCGCTGACGGCGGCATTTTTTATCATGTCCTGAATTTGCTTGGCAGCATCGGCCCCGATGAAAGACTGTATCTGGTTGTCGATCGTTCCCTGTACAGCTTCCCTTCCAAAGAAAAATCCGCAAAGGGAAATAATAACCACCAACAGGGGCGCTAATGAAAAACCTGTATAATAAGCCAGCGAGGCGCTGAGCTTGGTTACTTTATCATCGCCAAAACCGGTAAAGGCATCTTTTAATGATTTCCACACGAGTCCGAATGAGAACTTCTTCATAATCGCTTTTTGTATGGAAATACAAAAACACCGCCAAGCAGAACCCCATGCCTGATTGTGTAATTAGCCGGAAGGTTTGTACCTGTTAAGGTTTCAGCTTTTCGTTTTGCTGGTGACGGTCTTTATCGCGATGGCTCTTCTTTTCAAAATTCTTTTGCAGTGCTTCCGTAAGGTTAACACCTGTTTGGTTAGCAATGCAAATTAAAACCCAAAGCACATCCGCTAATTCATCGCTTAATTCTTTTTGTTTATCACTTTCTTTAAACGACTGCTCTCCATACTTCCGGCTCATCAGTCTTGCTACCTCTCCTACTTCTTCAGTAAGAATAGCCATGTTGGTGAGCTCATTAAAATAGCGAACACCGGTTGTGCTGATCCATTCATCTACTTTCTGCTGTGCTTCCTGGATGGTCATTGAAAATTTGTGATTTCCGTTTCTGGCTAAATTATTTTCTGGCAGGGACATACTTGTGGCATGTCCCTGCGCAAAGGCCCAACGCGTGTTATTCAATAGCTTTTACTTGGGAAAGATAGCTTATCCTCTTTTGCTCCTTCAATTCTTAGTCGAGGCTTTGGTTTGAAGAACTCGCCTGTTTCAGCAACTGGTCAAATTGCTGCGGGCTAAGATCATTATAGAAGAAATAAACAGGATCAACTTTTTGCCCGTTCTTGTGTACCTCGTAATGGCAGTGAGGGCCGGTGCTTTTACCGGTGCTGCCTACATAGCCAATAATTTCACCACGTTTTATTTTCTGCCCTGACCTTGCCTTAATTCTTACCATGTGGCCGTAAACCGTTTCATAACCATAGCCATGATTGATCACCACATGGTTGCCATATCCTCCATCGCTAAAGCCGGCGATCTTTATGGCACCATCCGCGGTAGCGTATATAGGTGTGCCCTGCGGCGCGGCAAAATCAAGCCCTGCATGTAGTTTAATGGTTTTATAAACCGGGTCAATACGGTAGCCAAAACCAGAGGCAATCCGGTTTAAATCTTTGTTGCTGACGGGTTGTATGGCTGGTGTAGCAGCCAGTAGTTGTTCTTTGTTGTTAATCAGCTTCAGCACTTCGTCGTATGACTTTTTTTGTGCTTCAATGCGGGACCGTAGCTTACGGATGGTCGTATCAATAGCGTAGATGAGTTTATTTTCCGGCAGGCCTTCTACTTTGGCTATTTCCTGTGCCTTTTCCATTTGCAGTACCCGCAGGCTATCCGGGATTGGCTGGGCTTCAAAAATGCTTCGGTACACTTCATTGTCCCTTTTTTCCAGAACAGCCATGTGCTGGTCAACAGCTTTTACTCTTTCATTTAATTGCTGCAGCTCTTCTTTTAACTCATTGTTTTGCTGACGGAGTACCCGTTCGTAAGGGGAGCCTATAAAACGAAAAGCCACAAAGGCAATTAAAACAGCCGTAACAAATGCGGCCGCAAAAAAACCAAATACCCTGAGTAGCTTCACCCTTAGCGGGGTGATCAGCTTTTCATAGCGAAGCGTATGTGTGTTATAGTAGTATTTGATTTTTTTCATGGATCTATCGGAAGTCTGAAGCAAGCGGCTGAATATCTGGTGTCACACTTCTGACCACCGACTTCAGTTCTGCCCCTTACCTTTGCTCTCCCCAAAACGGGGCGCAACAAAATAAGCGTAATAAAAGTAAAAAAACAGTTTTTATTGGATGACCAGTGCAGAAATGCAGTTCAGTGAGACAAACAACAATTATATGACGTCGAGCCAAATCAGAAAAGCCTTCCTCGATTTTTTTGCTTCTAAAAGCCACCAGGTCGTGCCTTCGGCCCCTATTGTAGTGAAGAACGACCCTACCCTCATGTTTACCAACGCGGGCATGAACCAGTTCAAAGATTATTTTCTGGGGAACAAACAAGCTCCCAACCCGCGCATAGCCGATACACAAAAATGTTTACGTGTCAGCGGTAAGCACAACGACCTGGAAGAAGTGGGGGTTGACACCTATCACCATACCATGTTTGAAATGCTGGGCAACTGGAGCTTTGGCGATTATTTTAAAAAGGAAGCTATTGAATGGAGTTGGGAATTGCTGACCGCTGTTTTAAAAATTCCAAAAGATCGTTTATACGTTACTGTTTTTGAAGGTGATGAGAAAGAAGGTCTGCCCAAAGATGAAGAAGCCGCAACCGAATGGAAAAAATGGATCGCCGAAGACCGCATTTTATTAGGCAACAAGAAAGACAATTTCTGGGAGATGGGAGATACGGGACCCTGCGGACCGTGCACCGAGATTCACGTAGATACAAGACCGGATGAAGAAAGAAAAACAGTAGGTGGAGAAACGCTGGTGAATGCCGATCATCCGCAGGTGATCGAGATATGGAATAATGTGTTCATTCAGTTTAACCGCCTGAAAGATGGAAGCCTTCAGCAATTGCCCGCAAAGCATGTG
>DASVSM010000006.1:0-1965 GCA_036388115.1 Flavisolibacter sp. | reverse complement strand
CGGCGCCTCTGTCATGTTCTATTTTTACACCGCCTAACCAAAGCTCTCTTCCTTCCGCCAGTTGATGAAAATCGATGCCCTGCCCGATACGTAAACCCATGAGATTGATTTCTGCAAATATAGGAGAGTCGGTTTGTGGTTTGGGACTGGTGGCTTTGGCTTTACTAAGCGTAACCGCAAGCTTCTACGTCATCACCGTCAAGTTGGCTTCACCATACTTTACAACCATAGAATCCGCAGCAGAAGACAATAGCTTTCCTGCTCCTGAAATTTAATCTTCTCAATCCGATCCCCTTCCTTTAATTTGCTTTTCTCTTTGCATGGAGGCCTTTTTTTGGATATCACTGGGAACACTTTTCTATACCTATCTTGGCTATGGACTCCTGTTGTTTGTTTTTAATGCCTTGTTTAAGCGCAGGAAGGTTGTTGGTGAAGATTATTTTCCGGATGTCAGTTTTATAGTGCCGGCCTACAATGAAGAGGCAATCATCCGTGAAAAAATTACAAATACCCTGTCTCTTATCTATCCGGCAGAAAAAATCTCTTTCATTTATATTACGGATGGCTCTTCGGACAGCACAAATGAAATCATTCGCGGATATCCAGCGATTCAACTGATGCATCAGCCAGACCGGCAAGGAAAGTCGGCTGCCCTCAACAGGGCCATGGAAAAAGTAATAACCCCGATTGTAGTTTTCAGCGATGCCAATACATTGCTCCATCCACAAAGTATCCTCAACCTGGTACGTCATTACCGGGATGAGAGTGTAGGAGGAGTATCGGGTGAAAAACGCATAACAAACCCTACATCTTCAGCAGTGGGGTTTGGTGAGAAACTATATTGGCGTTACGAATCAGCGTTAAAAAAAGCCAATGCTGATTTTTATACAATCATCGGGGCTCCGGGCGAACTATTTTCCATTCGTTCGCGCCTTTATCAACCCTTAGCTGCAAATATTATCCTGGATGATTTTGTGATTTCTGCCAACGTTTGTTTGCAGGGTTATCGCTTTTTTTACGAAAAAGACGCGTATGGAATGGAGACCTCTTCCGCTTCCATTGCTGAGGAACGAAAGCGCAAGGTGCGCATCAGCGCAGGTTGTTTTCAGGCGTTATTTTTATTGAAAGGGTTGTTGAACCCATTTAATAATTTCCGGGTTGCATGTCAGTATATCTCGCATCGGGTACTCCGGTGGACGATTTGCCCGGTGTTGTTACCATTGATATTTGTTTGCAACTATTTTCTTTTTCAGAAAGAAGAAAGTGCCGGAGTGTATACCTGTTTTTTTTGGGGTCAGTGCTTATTTTATTTTGTTGCTATTGGTGGATGGTTGCTGGCGAGGCAAAAAATAACATCCGGAATACTACTTGTTCCCTACTATTTTTTGTTTATGGTCTTTTCACAGTACGCCGGTTTTTACCGCTTTGTCAGGAGAAAACAAACAGTGTCCTGGGAAAAAGCTCATCGCGAAACGCAAAAAACTTTTCTGAAAACAAACAATTCCTGATTCACAAGTCCGCCTTTATACTCGTTCTTTCTCTATTTTTATGTAAAGAAACAGGATGGCCACAAGCAAGCACACCATTGTATATGCCGAAGATGATCTGGATGATCTCTTCATTGTGACGCAGGCATTTGAAAAGCATGACCATATTACAGTAGTGCATGCACCGGACGGTAAAAAAGCGCTGTTGACGTTAGAAGAAATGCTGAGGGAAAACTTTTTACCGTGTCTGGTGATTTTGGACATTAATATGCCGATAATGAATGGGAGAGAAGCACTGCAGGCCATTCGGAATCACTCACAATTAAGCCGGTTACCTGTTGTGTTATTTTCCACCTCCAATAGCCCGGCTGATATTGCCTTTGCTGAAGGTTTTGATGCCGTGCTTATCACCAAACCAATTGAATATTCGGACCTTGAGAAAATTGCAAAAACATTTGTAGAACAGTGCAATTTCGAA
>DASVSM010000005.1:0-2542 GCA_036388115.1 Flavisolibacter sp. | reverse complement strand
AGGTGGTTGAACTCCGAAATAGCCGGGTAGTCAACAGGATAAGGTTTGCCTGCCCAGATGATCTGAACCGGGTATTTTTTGTTGCTCAATAAAGCTTCGAAACGTTCTCTGTCGGAAGCGATCAAACCCGCACGTTTGTAGCCTGCAAAACGACGGGCCCACACGATGGTAAAGACGTTCGGGTCAAACCATTTGCCTGTTTGATCAGCTACAATTTCAAAGGCTCTTTTCTTCATCCATTTTTTACGGTCATCAAACGCTTCGTCAGCTCCTTCTTCTCTTGATTTGTACAACGATTTGTCGCTCCAGTAACGCCAGTTCTGTGCATTGGTTACTGAAAGTATCGGGCAGATGCCCTCATACTTGCTCCACATTTCCCTTGATACTTCGCCATGCAGTTTGGAAACGCCATTGGCAATTCTTGCAAAGCGCAAAGCTGCTAAAGAGTGATTAAACTGATCATCTTTAATGCCCGTGAGTTCTTTTACTTCATCAATGGTAAGTCCGCAGAAATAACTCATTTTGGCGCAGAGATAAATGTCGTGTTTCTCATTACCCGCTTCTTCCGGGGTATGTGTGGTAAACACCAAACGTTTTCTTACTTCTTCACGGTCTTTTCCATACTTCTGGTACAGGTAGAAGGCAGCAGAAACACCATGAGCTTCATTCAGATGATAAACTTCCGGGTTAAAGTTGATCTGCTCCAGCAATTTAGCTCCACCAACTCCCAGCAAAATAAACTGCGCCACTTTGGTAGAAACGTTGGCATCGTATAAACGATGCGTGATGGTCTGTGAAATATAATCGTTCTCCGGGATGTCGGTTGTCATTAAAAACAGCGGAGCTGAATTAAACGTGGTAGGAGGGAGGTACATTACTTTCACCCAAACAGGATGTTCGTGAATGGTGAGAGAGAACTTAATGCCGGTGTCTTCCAGAAAGCTGTAGATCTTTTCCATCCAGGTTACTTGTAAAGACTGATCCTGGTTACGGGCCTGGTCGTAGTAACCATACTTCCATAAAATACCAATGCCTACTAAGTTCTGGCGAAGCTCGTAAGCACTGCGTAAATGCGAGCCGGATAAAAATCCAAGACCGCCACTGTAAATTTTTAAGGGTTGATGTACGGCAAATTCCATCGAGAAATAAGCCACACGTTTCGAGTAACGATCATCAACGGGATAGGGTATCTGGTACGAAGAGAAATTCATCAAATATCAATTTTAAGTTGAGCAAAGTAAGCATTTTTATATTTGTGTAGAAACAACACAGTTCATCCTGTATTATTTCCGTTTCGGCTTTTCGGAGGATTGTTTCGCCGATGATGGCTTCTTGCGGGTGAAGGTCCCTGATAGCGGGCAATCCAGTCCGCGATAGTTTCCGCAGCCTGTTTGTTCACTGATGGAAACACCAGTTCCTTGAAAGATCAAGTCAAGCACACAGGGATCGCCGCCCTGGCGGTAAGTTGCCGTAGTGGATGAGGTTATTAAAAACTCTCCGCGCAGTTCGCCTTTGCAATCGCCTGCTTTGTTCTCTGTATGCACATAAACGAGCAACTGGTTCGGATAGCGGCCATCGCGGATGGAGATGAGATTCTTTTTATTCATCCAGTAGTCTCCCGCTAACTTATTTGTTTTTGGGAACGTATCTATCGGGCTAACAATCTCTGCCATGTTTTCGTTCAGAGCATCAAGCATTATTAAACCAAATTTTTTTTCTGCCGCATCATACGCCACTACCTCTTTTCCTTCGGCGGTTACATCCGGTCCATTCCGCTGCGTAATAGTTTTGGTGATGGTGAAATTTTTATCAATAGTACTAGACTGCGAGGTGTTGGCGTCCGTATCCGGCAATAAAAAAGGGTAGCTGGCCAGGAAGTTGTCTGCCTCATCAAACATGGCCAGCAAGGCAGCTTTCTTTGCGCCTGCTGCAGCTTTGATCACATAATACATTTCATCTTTGCCATCGAGTTTTGCCAATGGTGAGAATTTGATTTTTGCGCTTTTTCCGAAGTAGTTTTTCTTGATACTGTCCGGAAGTAGCAAGGAGGTAAAAGCAGCGGATAAGGTGGTGGTATCGCTGTTTTTCAACAACTCTGTATCGCTGAGCTGGTACGGAGGTTTCACTTCTTTGAATAACCCTGTCATTGATTTTGCAGAGTTCCCCTCTTCCTGTTGTCCTGTTTTTTTGTCGTCGTCTTTGCATGCTATCAGTCCGCTGAGCAAAACAAAAACCAAAGCCGCTCTGTACATTGCTGGTTATTTACGGCTAAATAACAGAAAAATTTACATTCCGGAACGATGGAATTGTTTCAAATAATATTTAGGTTTGTCTAAATATTAAATTAGGCGCTCTTGAATTATTCTGTTAGCGAAGAAAACTATCTAAAAACAATCTTTCATTTACAGGAAGACAGTGACCCTGTCAGCACCAATGCATTGGCAGAGAAGCTGAATACAAAGGCGGCTTCCGTCACCGATATGATGAAAAAGCTCAGCGGGAAAGGCCTGTTGAACTATACTCCCTACTATGGGTTCTCGTT
>DASVSM010000004.1:0-2240 GCA_036388115.1 Flavisolibacter sp. | reverse complement strand
AACGTTGCGGATGTTCTTTGTCCTGATAGATCATTACATCTTCCGATTGCGGTGTTCCGATCTTGTGATAATACACCGTTTGATTCAGGTTCTTGCCCTTCATCTTGTCACCTTCTTTTGGTTCGGGGTAACGGCTGTAATAAAAGCCTTCATCACCCTTCCAGGAGAAGCCGGTGAACTTTAAATAATTTAGATTGTCCGATAGTTTCTTTTTGCTTTTAGCATCCATCACAAAGGCTTCCTGCCAGTCGCTGCCTGCCCGTTGGATAGCATACACGAACAGCTTTCCATTTTTCGAAAAAGAAAGCGAGCCCAGGGAAACCGTTCCATCGTCGGAAAGTTTGTTAGGATCTAAAAACACTTCTGGTTCCGCGTCCAGCGATTTTTGACGGTACCATACACTCTGGTTTTGCAAGCCGTCATTTTTGGTGAAGTAGTAATAGTCGCCTTCCTTGAACGGCGCCGAATAACGGGTGTAGTTCCAGAGTTCTTCCAAACGTTTGTGCACCTTATTGCGATAAGGAATAGAGGAGAGGTAATTCTGTGTTACCGTGTTCTGACTTTTTACCCAGGCCTTTGTTTCCTCGCTGTTATCATCTTCGAGCCAGCGGTAAGGATCCGCAACAGTGGTACCATGATAATTGTCAACCGTATCAACCTTCTTGGTAACCGGATATTGAAACTGCGCATAGCCGTATTGCGCCAGCAGTAATAAAAGGAGACCGCTATATTTTTTCATACAAAAAAATTTATTTTAAGATAGGAAATCTCAATTTAAGGAGAATTGGAACGCACCGGAAAATTCTTTACGACCAGAGCCTTACCAGCGATACCCAGCCCATATAACTCATCGCTACCACTACTATCCAACCGGCAACCTGCATCCAGACCGGATGACGGTATTCGCCAATAATTTTCCGGTTGTTGGCCGCCAGTAAAATAACAGCTAAAGCAATGGGTAAGATCAATCCGTTAACTGCGCCGGCAGCAATCAACAGGCCTGTAGGGTTATTGAAGAAAAGAAAAATGACGGTGGAGGCAACGATAAAAAGCGAAACAATAACACGGGTATTTTTTTCAATGAATGGGTGAAGTGTTTTAAAAAAAGAAACAGAAGTGTACGACGCACCAACAACTGATGTGATAGCGGCCGCCCACATCACAAAACCAAAGAAACGATAGCCAACTTCGCCTGCTGCTGCCTGAAAGACGGACCCTGCGGGATTCGTATCACTCAACTTCGCACCGTGAACAACTACTCCCAGTGCGGCAAAGAACAAAACAAAACGCATGACGGAAGTAATTAAAATGCCGCTGACGGCACTTTGCGTTACCTGCGGCAGCGATTCCTTGCCATGTATCCCGGCGTCCAGCAAACGATGGGCGCCTGCAAACGAAATATAACCGCCAACCGTGCCACCAACCAGTGTTACTATTTTTAATTCATCGATCATTTGCGGCCATACTGTCCGGTATAACGCTTCAGCAATTGGCGGTTGCGAAGTAAAGGCAATGTAGGTGGTAAAAAGGATCATCAGCAGGCCAAGGATCTTTACAAATAAATCAATGGCTTTACCGGCTTGTTTGTACCAGAAGATGCCGAGAGAAAAAAGGCAACTGATGATAGCGCCTGCTTTCACATCCATGCCTGTCAGTGCATTCAGGCCTAAACCAGTGCCGCCGATGTTTCCAACATTAAAAACCAATCCGCCAAAGCCGATCAAAACAGCCAGGGCTAAGCCAAGTCCGGGAACAAGGCTGTTGGCAACATCCTGTGCCCGTTTATTGCTAACGGTAATAATGCGCCAGATGTTGACCTGCGCACCAATGTCAAGCAATAGAGAAATGAAAATAACAAAGCCGAAAGAGGCAAGTAGTTCGGAAGTGAACCTTGTTGTTTGTGTGAGAAAGCCGGGACCGATGGCCGATGTAGCCATCAGAAAAGCAGCGCCGAGGATTGCACCGGAAGACTTTTTATTCACAGCTTGAATTTATGGATTGCTGCATGAAGTTGTTTCGCAAATGCTGCAGCATGTTTTCCATCGCCGTGAATGCAGACCGTTTCGGCAACAATTGGTATTTCTTTTCCGGATAGGATAGTAACGGTCTTACTTTGTATCATTTGCAAGACCTGCTTTATCGCTTTTTGTTCATCTTCAATCAATGCATTGGCTTGCGAACGTGGTACCAGGCTACCATCATCCCCGTAAGTTCTGTCGGCAAACACTTCACTTTTTGTT
>DASVSM010000003.1:0-4441 GCA_036388115.1 Flavisolibacter sp. | reverse complement strand
TTCTGGTTCGCATCTTTTACATACTTGGTGTAGGGACCAACCTGCGTGAAGCTGCTCCAGCGAACACCGTAGTTGTTCTTCAGGTTTTCGCCGGCATCCCAGTCGTCCTGAACGTACAGGCCAGTCTCCAATGCTCTTTTTAAACCTGTGTTACTTGGGTTGAAAATAACACTGTCCTGCCGGCCGGAAGTTACATTAGGTGTGAACTTATGATAGGTTGAAATACCGCCAAACTTGATCTTGTGCGAACCGGATGGGTAATAGTCAAAGTCGATCTTGCCCGAAAGATCGCGGATACCGGAGGCCAGCTTGATCTCAAAATTATTTTGTGCCGCCCCGAAAGAAAAATTATAATCGTTGTAAACCAGGGTTGTGTTGGCAAACAGCTTCCGGTTGAAAACGTGGTTCCAGCGCAGGGTTCCGGTGGAGTTACCCCACGGGATATCAGCGTTGAAAGACAGCTTCGCATTGCGAAAAGTAAACACATCACGGCCGAAATAACCACTGAGATATAACCGGTCTTTTTCGGAAAAACGGTAATTGATCTTTGCATTCAGATCATAGAAATAATATCCCGATCCGTAAAAATTACTGGTGTCTTTGATGAAGGGTTTTACCAGTGCATCAATGTAGGTGCGCCGTGCGGAAATAATAAACGATGCTTTGTCTTTTTTTATCGGGCCCTGAACAGAAAGGCGTGATGCAATGAGGCCAATACCACCCTCCGTAACAAACTTGTTTGCATTACCGTCTTTCATTTGCACATCCAGCACAGAAGAAATACGACCCCCATATTGCGCGGGCATACCACCTTTGATCAGTGATGTGTTCTTGATGGCATCCGAGTTAAAAATGGAAAAGAAACCAAAGAGGTGGCCCGTGTTATACACCACTGCATCATCAAGCATAATGAGGTTCTGGTCCGCCCCTCCGCCCCTTACATAAAATCCTGCATTGCCTTCGCCGGCGTTGCGAACACCGGGCAGCAGCTGGATGGCTTTCAGAATATCCACTTCCCCCATAAAGGCGGGCACATTCCTGATCTGGTTAATGGAGAGATCAATTTGCCCCATCTGCGCATTGCGGACATTCACGTCTCTCCTTCTGCTGTAAATCACTACTTCATTTAACGCTGCCGATTTTGACAACAGGTAAAAATTTTGTTGCAGGTTTGATTGCAATGCTATCCGTGACGATTGTGTCAGGTAAGAAACATGGGAAATTGAAAGATCGTAGTCGCCTGAGTCCAGCGTTAAGGAATAAAATCCATATTGATTGCTGCCTACTGATCTGCCATTGATGGTGATGGTTGCACCAGTAACCGACTCGCCGCTGGCGCTGTCTTTTACATAACCGTTAATGGTGAATTTTGTTTGTGCCATTGATAGCAAACTTCCTGTCAATAAAACAAACACAAAACAGCACCTGTATAAATTTCTCATTAGTCTTTCCCTGTGTGGTTGATGGTCTTTATCGTTTCGCCGCACGACAACATGCCTCTCCCGTATTTCGGATCTTTCAGGCCTAAATACGGGTTGCGGATCTCTTCTTTTTTGCTTAACCATTTTGCCGCCTGTACATCATCAAATGCCATCGGGCACTGCTGCAGGTAAAGCTTCTCCCGGTCGTACTTCACCGTATTTAAAAACTGCTCAACATTATCTGTCAGGTTATTAAAGGTCTCGCGTTGCTGCCGGATGCCCTTCGCTTCTGCAATTGTTTGCAAATCCCCTTTTGCATTTTCAACAAACGCAAGGGCTGTTTCATAAATAGCAGACGAATCTTTTTTGATTTCATCGATATTCAGATTATCGAAATCCCTGGACAGCGTCTGTGCTGCGGGTGCAACGGCCACCGAGTCCCAGTTCACAAACAGTTCGGAAAGTTTTTCATAATCTGCCAGCATAGTGGCCACTGAAGAATTAAAAGCTTCGGAATGTTTACTTACCGCCAGGGCTTGCGACTTCGGGCCTTCTGTTTTCTTATCCGGTCGGGCAAGTACCAGCCAGGTAATGATACCAGCTCCGGATAACAAAAGAAACAGGATGATGGGGCGCATAACAAAAAATTTTCGCAAAGCTAACCAGTGATTCAAGGATTTTGGCAGCGTTTTCACATATTTAGAAAGCTTTTATCAGCGTTTCCGAATTAGTTCCTCAAATTTGCGCCTTTAAGAAACCTCGAAGGTCTTTGAGACCTTCGAGGTTTGTCATCTAAATTAATATTTCATGCTCGCTGGTTTACAAAATGTGACCTTTGAATTTGGTGCCCGAACAATTGTGGAAGATGCCACCTGGCACATTCATCCCATGGAACGAATTGGTTTGATCGGTTACAATGGAACCGGCAAATCCACCCTGCTGAAAGTTATTGTTGGCCAATATGCTCCTTCCAAAGGAACAGTAGAAAGAGGCCGTTCGACAAGTATTGGTTACCTGCACCAGGATCTCCTGAGTTTCGATACTTCGGAATCTATCCTGCAGGTAGCGTTGCATGCGTTTGATAAAGCAAAAAAAGTACAGGAAGAACTCGACGAGATCACCAAAAAGCTGGAAACCGATTCATCGGAAGAACTGCTTTTGGAATATAGCCATAAGCTGCACGAGTTTGAAGAAGCCGGCGGCTATGAAATTGAACACAAGACGGAAGAAGTCTTGCAAGGCCTCGGCTTCAATAACGCTGATCTGGGCCGGCCTTACCGCGAGTTTAGTGGTGGCTGGCGGATGCGGGTATTATTAGCGAAAATGATCCTTCAGGCGCCTGATCTTCTGTTGCTCGATGAGCCGACGAACCACCTTGATCTTCCTTCGATTGAATGGCTGGAAAAATACCTGCAGCATTACAAAGGCGCCGTAGTGATTGTAAGCCACGATAAATATTTCCTCAACCGCATGGTGAAAAAGGTGGTGGAATTATACCAGCGCGAATTGCATATCTATAATGGTAACTACGATTACTACGAAAGAGAAAAAGCCATTCGAATAGAAATGCAGCAGAAGGCGTACGAAAACCAGCAGGACTATATTCGACAGAATGAACGGCTGGTAGAACGCTTTCGTGCAAAGGCCAGCAAGGCTGCCATGGCGCAAAGCATCATGAAAAAGCTGGACAAGCTTGACCGCATTGAAGATGTGGCGCTGGAGCGGCCCGATATCCGAATCAATTTCAACGTGGATAAAACACCAGGAAAAGTGCTGGTAGAACTCAAGGGGATCTCCAAACATTTTAAGAACGTGGATATCCTGGAAAATGCTTCTGCCGAAATTGAAAGAGGTGATAAGATCGCCTTGATTGGTGCCAACGGAAAAGGTAAGTCTACCCTGCTACGCATCATTGCAGGCGCAGAGACGTTTGAAGGTGAACGCAAGTGGGGCCATAATATCGATCCGGCATTTTATGCACAGCATCAACTGGAATCATTACGGCTGGATAACAACATCCTGGATGAAATGCGGGAAGCAGGGGCAAAGAAAACCGACCTGGAATTGCGAAGCCTTTTGGGTGGTTTCTTATTTGGCGGCGACGACGTTGATAAAAAGATCAAGGTGCTAAGCGGGGGCGAAAAAGCAAGGGTTGCCCTGGCAAAAACAATCATCAGCAAAGCCAACTTCCTGTTGCTGGATGAACCGACCAACCACCTTGATATCCATTCAACCGAATTGTTGATTGAAGCATTGAACCGTTACCAGGGAAGCATCATCCTTGTCAGCCACGACCGCTATTTTGTTTCCAAGATCGCGAACAAGATCTGGGAGATCAAAGACAAGCAGGTCAAAGAATTCAAGGGCGGGTATGAAGAGTGGGTGGAATGGAATGAACGCATGGCGGAGAAGCAAACAGGCAATAAGCAATCGGCAATGGGCAATAAGGAACCGGCGAAAAAAGAAGAGCCGGTGCAGCAAAAAGAATCCGCGAAAGCATTTGTGAAATCAGATAAATCTGCCGTTCAGAAAGAACTGCAGAAGCAACAAAATGTTTTCCAAAAGCTGGAGAAAGATGTCGCTGATTTAAATACCCAAAAACAAGCGCTGGAAGGGAAGCTGGCACATCCGGACAGCTACTCAAACAACAACGAATTCCGGAAGACGGAAACGGCCTACAAGGATGTTATGAGCAAGCTGGAAGCTGCCAATAAAGAGTACGAGGTTGTGTTTGAAAAGATCATCTCGCTTGATGAAGAACTTCTGCGCTGACGTTCTGCTCACTATATTCTGCCGCAGATGAGTTGATGGTATGAGTCTTGTAGAAGACCATACCATTCATCATTAAAAGCAGACAAATGAAAAAGACCGTATTAGCAGCCGCACTGGCAACCTTGTTGGTAGCAGGCTATTCGTGTAAGGGAAAAGACAAGAGCCCTACTACCGACACCAACACAACCAATACCACCGCTAGTCCTACCACCACAAATACTCCCGCCGCTCCTGTTCAGATAGCAGGT
>DASVSM010000002.1:0-6094 GCA_036388115.1 Flavisolibacter sp. | reverse complement strand
AGAAGTGCAACGCATTTTTATGCACCGTTTCCCGGCCAAAGTTCCGTTCCTGATTTTATGTCGTTTTATAACGACCCCTTTACTTTGTTTGAGAATGATCTGAAGAAAATTTATAAGTAATCATTTCATTGCACAGCAAGTGAAATTTTTTAAAGCCGCTACATTTCTCATTATTACAACCAGGCATGGCTGATATTATTGTGGGTTCTTGCTGTAGCAGGGAATCAAGAATTTCGTGTACTGGTGGATGGACGTAATGAAAACAAAAAGGCCAGGGGATAGTCACCGGAATAGAACATAAAAGAACCTGTCATGAATAAACGGATAGTATTACTGGGTCCAGCCTTTTTGATCAGTACCTTTCTTTTTGCACAGAAATTGCCCAATAGAATTATACTCACAAATACATCTTCTGTTTCTTTAACAGATAAACCGGTTTCTATTAAAAGAATGTCATTCCGAAACATTCCCAATGCAGTTGTTTACCCTCTTCTGCTATCCGCAAAAGGAGATACCATTCCGGCTCAAACTGATGATCTCAATGGGGATAAAAAATGGGATGAACTTTTTTTTGTCGTGGACCTTCCTGCGAAGACAACACAAACCTATTTGCTCAAATGGATAACAACTGACCCCGGGTTTGTAAAACGCACCAGCATTCGTTTTGGCAAACGCATGACTGCAAAAGAGACAGTGCAACCAGCATTAACAGAAACTGTTTATGCGAACGACATGCCTAAAAAGATGGGCTTCCAGCGTTACCAAACCGATGGTCCCACATGGGAAAACGACAAGGTAGGTTTTCGTCATTATTTAGATGGTCGTAATGCAAAAGATGTGTTCGGGAAAAAGGTGGCGTATATATCGCCGGAAATGGTGGGCATTGATTCAGCCGGTGCTGTGAAAGATAATTATCATGTGATGGAAGCATGGGGAAGGGACGTGATGGCCGTGCAGAATTCAATCGGTATTGGTGGAGTAGCTTTGTTAAAAGGTGATAGCATTCTGCGATTGGGTGTGACCGTAGATGATTCGGTTAACAATGTAGAAAGAACCGATTTTAAGATCGTGACTGAAGGTCCTGTGCGTTCCATGATGGACATAACCTACAACAACTGGAAGCCTGCCATTCAATCTTATAATGTTGACGAAAGAAGCAGCATCTGGCCAGGCATGTATGCCTACCACAATTCCGTAAAAGTATCTGGTTTGAAGGGCAATGAAGCCCTTCTCATCGGAATGGTCAGCATTTTTGCTACAAAGCCGCCCACGGAGATCAAGTTAAATGATAAATGGGTAGCGCTGATCTCGCATGATAAACATTCTTACAATAAAGAATGGTGGCTGCCATTGGCATTGATTGTTCCTGCCGATGCTTACCTCGGCATTGCAGAGGCGCCAAAAAAAGGAAAGCTTTCCAACAGTTATTTTGCAAAGCTGAAAGCGGTGAATAACAAGCCAGTGGGTTATTATGCCGTCGCTTGCTGGGAGATCAGCGACGAAGGCTTTAACGACCCGGCTTATTTTCAGCAGTATGTAGAGAACCTGGTAAAACAAATTTCTGCTGATGTAAAAATCACTGTCAAATAAAACATCACGATGAAAACCTTAGTTTGTACGCAACCGCATCAATTCGATTATACCGATACCGAAAAACCGCAGGTAAAGAAGGGGGAAACCTTGCTGAAAATCGAGCGCATTGGTATTTGCGGCACCGACCTTCATGCTTTTGAAGGCACGCAACCATTTTTTAGTTATCCAAGAGTGCTGGGGCACGAGCTATCGGCAAGCATTGTGGAAACGGATGCGGAAGGTTTCGAAATTGGCGAGGCAGTTAGCTTCATTCCTTATTTCAACTGCGGAACCTGCATAGCCTGCCGAATGGACAAGCCTAATTGTTGCGCCAATATTAAAGTGTTTGGTGTGCATGTTGATGGCGGCATGAAGGAATATGTGGTGGTGCCGTCATATAGCTTACTGCACGGCGAGGGATTAAGCTTTGATGAACTGGCATTGGTTGAACCGCTGGCCATTGGCGCCCACGGTATCCGCAGGGCAGCTGTGGTGCCCGGTGAATTTGTTTTGATCATTGGTGCAGGCCCGATCGGTTTAGGTACAATGGAATTTGCAGGAATTGCCGGAGCCAACGTGATTGCCATGGACATCAATGATGAACGCCTGAAATTTTGTGCCGATAAATTACGCGTACAACATACGGTGAATCCATTGAAAGATGAGGTAACACAAAAGCTGATGGAAATCACAAACGGCGATATGCCGACTGTTATTATTGACGCGACGGGAAGCCAGAAAGCCATCAACAATGCTTTTCAATATTTAGGACATGGGGGCCGCTACGTACTGATTGGTTTGCAGAAAGGCGAGATCAGTTTTTCTCACCCCGAATTTCATAAAAGGGAAACAACGCTGATGAGCAGCCGCAATGCCACGAGAGAGGATTTTGAACATGTGATCCGCAGCATGAAAAAAGGCCTGGTGAATCCTGCAACTTACATCACACATCGTGTGCGGTTCGATGATATTAAATCAAACTTCAATAGCTGGCTGCTGCCGGAAACAGGTGTGATCAAAGCGATGGTGGAAGTGTGATTTGTTTTGATTGCTATAGGCAATTCAGAAGCAAGTTTCTTCCTCTTTACATTAGCCTTTTTTGGTTATGCCTCTTCTATATTGCCCGTTTTTAGAATGAGGTTGCCAATTCAATTGACCTTTATCGGGCTAAGCCCGGTCAACATTTCAGCATTTTGATCCCTGCCATAAATGGAAGGGCAATTGAAAGTTGCCTTCGTTCCGGAGGAACGTATCGTGGGTAGGAAACAGATTGTGCCTGTGATCTGCGTTCCAGCGGAACGCCTCGTGCTTTACGCAAGGCATGCACAAAGCGTTCCGCTGGAACGCCAATAGAAACCCTTCTTATAATTTGATACCCACGAAATGTCCCTACAGTACATTACCATCCAATGTCACAATTTTCCATGATTGCTCGATCTGCCCAAAAGCTGCCGTGGTTTTAATCGAAAAGATAGTATTGATCTGTCCGCCGGTACAGTTACTAAAGTTTAAGATATAACGCCGTTTTCAGTTTGGCAGCAGGCGAGAGGCTGTCTTAAAGGGTTGGGGTAGAAAGGAAGCCAAAAAATATAAAAGTCAGAATGTTTCTGCAAGCTGAAGATTCCTTTTGCTTTAGAATTCTGACTCCTTTTTCCACTTATCATTTTACTTCTCCGCTCGTGCAAAACAGAATGTTTATTTACGTTAAAACCTTCTTCTCTCAGGACAGTTAAGGATGCTTGATACAATACTTTTACGCAATGAGAAAGTTTGGGCTTCTATGCCTTTTTGCATTGCTGTTTGCAACTGCTTCCAATGCACAGGAAATTTACCAGGTGAAAGGACTTGTAGCCGATACGGCTGGCCAGCCGCTGACAGGTGTTACGGTAAAGCTCCTTCATGGCAGGGACAGTACCCTTTCCACTACCAATAAAAGCGGCGCCTTTCTTTTTTCCAACGTACAGGGCGCCCAATTCAGCATCAGTGCATCGTACCTGGGGCTGCACCCTTTTTCTCAGGTCTATACAAAATCAAATACGTCTTCTGTTTACCAGGTGGAGCCCATCATTCTTGTTCCGGCAAGCATGCAGATGGATAGCATCGTGATCCGCTCCATACGGCCTATGATCATTAAAGAAGATACGATCCAGTACGATGTATCGGCCTACAAAGTAAGAGAAGGTGCGCCGGTGGAAGATGTGATCAAAAAACTTCCCGGTGTAACCGTTGATAAAGACGGTAACGTGGAGGCGCAAGGTAAAAAAGTGGCAAGGGTAAGAGTGAATGGCAAGGACTTTTTTGGTGGTGACCTGCAAACAGCTACACAAAATCTTCCGGCTGATGTTATTCAGAATATCCAGATCATTGATGATTATGGCGATCAGGCCAATCTTACCGGCATTAAAACCGGCGAACCCGAAAAGATCATCAATATCAATACGCAGCCGAGCAAAAACAAAGGCAGCTTTGGCAATGCTACGGCCGCAGTGGGCAATGAAGGCCGCTTCGCCGGAAATTTATTCCTGAACAACTTTGATGGAGAACGGCAGTCTTCCATCTTAGGTGCTGTTAATAATACCAATGCTAACCTGTTTAACTTCAACGGCGGTGGCCGGGGTGGTGGTGCCCGTGGTGCAAACTTTGGTGGCGAAGGCAGGGGTGGAGGCGGAGGCTTCGGCATTACGCTATCGCAGTCTGTTGGCTTGAATTTTCGGGATAAGTGGGGAGAGAAAATGTCGGTTTATGGCAGCTATAGCTTTTCTGCCCGTAATACAGAAGTTTCCTCGTCAACGCTTTCGCAGGACTTAAACCCGCCAAGAACAACACTGCGTGAAAGCATCAGCCGTAACACCGGCATGAACCATCGCCTGACCTGGAACATGGAATATGCCATGGACTCCGCCAATTTTTTTAAGTTCACACCTTATGCCTCGTACAACAAATCAGAAAATGTGAGCAGAAGCTGGTCGGAAATAAAAACGGCAAAAGCATACACCTTTAACAAGGGCAACGGCACTAATCAGAGCAGTTCCCCAAATGCCGGTGGTAACTTTTTATACAATCATAAGTTTGGCAGACGGGGCCGCAACCTGAGTGTCAACCTTTCTTTGGATTATTCGAACAACGACGCTGAACGTTACAGCAATAATTCCTATTACGACCTTGACTCTACCTACGGTTATTTACGCACAAGAGATACGCTTCAGATACAAACCATCAATACCATCAGCCGCAACACAAGAACAAACGCTCATCTTTCTTACACCGAACCATTGAATGCCGCCACCAATACGTTCCTCGAATTGAATTACGACTGGAACAAGTCGGTTACAGAAAGTATCCGGGATGTATATGATCTGATGGATTCGGTTAGTAAAACAGGTGCGTTCAACGACCGCCAAAGCAATGAATACAATTACCAGTTCATTACCAACCGGGCCGGTATCAGCATAAAAAGCAACCGGGAAAAATACAATTACAGCATTGGTGTTCAGGCGCAGCCATCTTCGCTGCGGGGCAAGTCGGTTAGTACCAATATGGGCACATCGTACAACAATATCAACTGGGTGCCTTCGGCAAGGTTTGTCTACAACTTCGCACGCAATAATTCATTATCGGCAACTGTCAATGGTTCGGCAAGAGAACCGAATTTTATGCAGTTGCAACCAATAGCCGATAGCTCTAACCTGAATAACATCGTGGTAGGAAACCCAAACCTGCGGAATGAATTCACGAACCGCTTCTCTGTACAGTACAACAAGTTTGATCCAAAGGGTGGCTCAAGCCTGTTTGTGAATTTCTCTTACGATAAAACCGACGACCGGATTGTAAGCAGCAGGGATACCCTTTCCGGAACACGAAGAATAACCTCTTACCTGAATACCGATGGCTTTTATGGCTACAACGGTAATGCCTCTTATACCAAACCATTCAGCAACCGTAAGTTTTCTGCTACGGTCAGTATGTCCGGTAATTTTGACAACAATATTTCTTTTACGAACAAGCAAAAGAACAATGGCAGCAACTGGAACCTGCGTCCGGGTGCTAATTTCCGTTTAGACCTTGATAAGATCATCGACCTCTCGCTTCGTGGCGACTATACGCTTTATCATACAACTACCCGGTACAATAACACAACTACCACGGTAAAAGCGCAAACACTGAATGTCGGGATTAATGGTAAAAATTATTTTGGCGACCTGACCATCGGTTACGATTATTCAAAATTGGTGAATTACGGTTTCAGCAGAAGTGTCAACAGTAATCCTGCTATCCTGAATGTGTATGCGGAATACCGTTTTATGAAAGGAAAAATGACGACTGTACGTTTACAGGGCTTCGACCTGTTTGATCAGAATTCAGGTATCACCAGAACCGTAAATGAACTGGCAGTAACCGATAGCCGTGTAAACCGCCTGGCCCGTTATTTTTTGCTTTCGGTAAACATTCGTTTGGCCAAATTTGCCGGGGGCGTTAACCGCGGACGTGGAGGAGATGGAGGTGGCCAGCGAAATTTCCAGCG
>DASVSM010000001.1:0-3052 GCA_036388115.1 Flavisolibacter sp. | reverse complement strand
TGGTCGGCCAGCAAATTATGGAACATGTATTCTCTTGAATACGTACTCCATCCTTTGTGTACGTTTTGCAAATAACCGGCGCCATGTACAAAGATGACGGCTGGTTTTGCGGAATGCGGGGCCGCAGGTTTGTACAATCTTGCATAAACGGTAGCGCCATCCCTGGCCGTAAAGGTGACAATCTCAGGATCTCTCCAGGCATAGGATTTAAATTCTTCCGACTGGGCCAGCGTAGTGACCTTTTGCGCTTTTGCACCAGCCTTATTCTCCTGCACAAACAGTTCCCAGGGTTTATTGGAATAAGAATAAAGAACAGCAATATTCTTTTCGTCAGGAGAAAGAGTGATGCGGTTGATACCCGAAGTGCCGGTGATCTTTTCCCTTGTTCCGCCACTTACGGACATGCGGTAAAACTGGTAATCACCGGGGTGAAGCTCATTGGAGGTGAAGTACACTGTTTTTTTATCTTTTGATAATTGCAGGTTGCTAACCTCAAAATTGCCATTTGTCAGGCCTGTTTTTGCACCGGTATTCACATCTGTTTTATAGATGTGCGAATAGCCAGTTGCTTCGCCCTGGTAAAGAATTGTATTCTCATCTAACCAAACAGGCAGCAAAAAAATACCGGGACCACCAATCCATGCTTCGTCTCTTTGCCGGTCGAGGTTCTTTAACGTTGCTGTTGCGGGATCAAGCAGCATGATCCAGCGGTCTTTGTTATCTGCAGAGCGAACTTCCACTACGGCTTTTGTTCCGGACTCGTTCCAGACGGGGCCACGGAAGGACACTTGCCTGGCCGCAGGTTTCCTTTTTGTCGTGTCTTTAGCGGGATAATCCTTTGCATAGTCAGGCAAGTCAGTAATGCCCGGGATGGCGTCGGCTTTTACGAGCAGTATAGTGTCTTTCTCACGGTCGAAAATGTAGAACTCGCTTGCCGATTGCTGTGCACCCACTTTTGCACGGCTGGCAATATCCGTGGTAAATCCTGATTCGGTTACATAGCTTGGAACAATCGTGGTTTTAGCGGTGGCCGGCTGGCGGGTCAACCGATAGGCAATAAATCTTCCATCGGGAGAAACAACAGTACCGAAAACATTTTTGTCTTCGGTGTAAATGGAACGCAGTTCTTTTTGTTTTGTTCGTTTATTATATGCTTCGGCTGAATCTCTTTTTGCTTTTCTTTCCTGCAGTACTTCCGACATCCGAATGGCATCCTGCTGCAGCCATTTTTCCTGCACGGTTTGCGGCGTTTCCCTCGCTGCTGTTCCTCTTACAAAATTTGTTAACTGGGTAACAAGGCCTGTGGCAATATCCCAGGCATAAATATTCTGTGCCCTGGAAAAAACAATCCTTGTATTGTTGCCAACAAACTGTGGCGATGATTCCGTTTCCACGGTTTGTGTAATGCGTCTTTCCTTTTTTTGTGCATCCACATAAAACAGGTCGCCGTCTTTTACATAAGCATAAGCAGTTTTGGGTGTGTTATAAACAATGCTGTTGAAGGAAGGAATATCCTGCCGCATGTCTGCCGTTGCCTTTCTTGGCGTACGGTCCGTAAGGGTGATGTAGTATAACGAATCACTTACCTTCTTCTCCGGGTTCCAGGAGAAAAATAAGTAACGGCCATCTGCACTCCAATAAGGATTGGATGGCGAAGTACCGATCCACTTCTGGTCACGCATAATTTTTTCAACTGTTAAAGCACCGGGGTCTTTTTGTGCAAAGGCGATGAATGAAATGAATGATAAAAGAAGCACAAGCCTGATCTTCATGATTGCATTAAAATTTGTGGAGGGTGTAAAATAAGGAAAGAATAACCAACAGCCGCGGCTGCTAAGCGAAGCGCTCCCGAAAAATTTTTCCGGGAATTTCTATCTGATTAGACAGGGTATAAAATAGAAAGCAGCAGGGCCAAATACTATAAAACCTTTTAGCTGATTTTTTATACACAATAACAAAATTTCACCGGCGTTAGCAGGGTATCGGAATCATTTTTGTTGAGCTAACAATGAAATAAGTATAGCGTGAAAAAAGATCTGTGGCACCTGGAGCTCCATAAATTGCAAGCCCTTTACCGGGAGGAGGAACGGCAGCTTGAACATAAGCTCCTGGCCGGCGCCAGTTGGGAGGAGTTAGCAGAAGACCGGCGGCGGATTGGCGAGCTGTCGACCATTATCTACAAAAAATCTAACCCGGCACAGTTTGGCCATCCGGCAGAGAACGCTTCCCGCAAAACGCAATCTTAACCTTCCGATCTTTTTGCGGTAGCCTTCGGGTCAATGACCAAAAATTCTGTCCGCTCAGAAGATTCATTAATCATAGTTTGATATTTCTCTTTCAAATGGCGTTTAATTTTTCCGAGATAGCCGGGAACAGGCACTTGTTCCCTGTCTAATGGAACGGATTCAATCAGGTCGTTGCCGATGTACATCATCAACTGCATAGGATATTGGATTGGCTGCAAGTTATAACGCCCACTTTGGTAGAACAAGATGGAATACCCCCATTTATACCAGCGTAAATCAGGAATATTGTTCAGGGAAACCACGCGGTTGCCATGCTGCATTTTTACCATTTCCAATTTTAGCGGAAGCACTTAGCAACCTTTACATTTGTACAAATTCATTCCGAATATGAGACGCACAGCATTGCTTTCTTTTTTTCTGCTCCTTTTAGTGGCCGGCTTTGCCCAGCCTCGTTCTTCCGAGCCGCCAAAGACCTACAGGGCTACCCCCGAACGTATCAATGACCTGGTGCATACCAGGCTTGATGCTAAATTTGATTACAGTAAACAACAATTGAATGGAAAAGCGTGGATTACGCTTAAGCCGCACTTCTATCCTACCGACTCCTTGCTGCTTGACGCAAAAGGCATGGACATCAGGGAAGTTTCTGTTGTAAAAGGCGGTAAGGCCAACAAGCTTCAGTACAAGTACGATGGTATGTTTCTGAACATTGATCTGGATAAAACCTACCGCAATACAGAAGCTTATACCCTTTATATCGATTACACGGCCAAGCCCAATGAGTTTAAAGCCCAGGGCAGTGCCGC